>NZ_LNDC01000113.1 GCF_001870905.1 Geitlerinema sp. PCC 9228 | reverse complement strand
CGAAATGAAAGACCGCAAGCTGCGCCTGGAAGACGCCATCAACGCCACCAAAGCAGCCGTAGAAGAAGGCATTGTTCCCGGCGGCGGTACCACTCTGGCCCACTTAGCACCCGATATGGAAACCTGGGCCAAAGAAAACCTCGATGGGGAAGAGCTGACCGGTGCTACCATCCTGGCTCGTGCCCTGTACGTACGCACCGCTCAAACGCATTGCGGAAAACGCCGGTCAAAACGGGTCGGTGATTGCCGAGCGGTTGAAAGAGAAAGAATTCAACGTCGGGTACAACGCCGCTACTGATACCTTTGAGGATATGTTTGAAGCCGGTGTGGTAGACCCAGCCAAAGTCACCCGTTCGGCACTGCAAAATGCTGCTTCCATCGCTGGTATGGTCTTGACCACCGAGTGCATTGTGGTTGACAAGCCCGAAAAAGACAAACAAGCTGGTGCCGGTGCTGGCGGTGGCGACTTCGACTACTAAGGCAACCGCCGCAACGAACTAGCCAGATCCATACAAGAGAACCGCTTCCCTGACCACGTGGCCGTTGGGAAGCGGTTTTTTTATAGATATGGGAGCAACAGCGCCATTGCCTTGACTTAACTTATACGTCTTTTTCGGAAAGCTCCCGATTCATGCGATCGAAAGGCATATCCACCAAGCTAGTATCTTCAATGCCCGCTGCCGCTACTTTTTCTTTGCTTAGCTGTTTTAAGATTTCGATGCCGCGGACAGTGGGTGCAATGGGAACGCCCAGCGAATTGTAGGTTTCCCGCAGTCCTTGCAATACTCGTTCGTCGAGTACGCTCGGATCGCCAGCCACCAGCGCGTAGGTAGCGTAACGCAGATAGTAGTCCATATCCCGCAAACAGGCGGCATAGCGTCGGGTGGTGTAGGCATTGCCTCCCGGTCGAATCAGTTCTGGCAGTTCCGAGAACAGTTGAGAACCGGCTTGCTTGACCAAATCGGAAGCATTGCCCGTGAGAATAGCCGCGGCTTGAATGCGTGCCGTACCACTTTGGTAGTAGGCTTGCAGTCGGGAGATGGCATCGCTATCCAGGTAGCGTCCGACTAGGTCGTAACTTTGGATGAGAGTGGTAACTGCATCCCGCATAAAAATACGCTCCTAAAACAATCTAATTTCAATTTTTTACAGTTTCTTTTTAACATTGGCAGGGTACACGTTTGGATACCTTCTGTTTAAAGACCCAATGGGTTGGTATTGGTTTGGCTTGTCCCTGCGACCCACAGAAGCAGCGATCGCGGCTTGAGCGTTCTCGAGAGCTCGATCTGCTACACCGCTGCAACCATTGATTCTGACAGTTTACCGCAAATTGCGTCTTGACACTCCGCCCTCATCGCTGACCCGGATTCTTCCTTTAATGATTCGTCTCGCGGAAACAGGCTTTCGCCAGCTACCGTAGAGGACCAATCTCCGGAAGCGGTTTGAGAACGGTCTGCTACCTCCTGCCGGCATCTGCAGCAACCAAAGAGCGGACAAAACCTAAATTTTGTATAAAAAAATACAATTCTTCGGGCCTGCTCTCCCTAGGATGAGTCGTGACTCGATAAATAGTTGTCCTTTGACGATCGCAGGTCAACCGAACTCGCAACTCAAAAGCAGCGTTGTGTATCTTGGCATTTTTTGTTGGCTAAGGGTCGCTAGGTAGGGGAGCTGAAACTTGGTTCTACAAGGGCGTTTTCTGGGTTACCCCGAGCTTGCCAAAGGGCTTGATAAAACCCATTCTGTATCGCTGACATAGAAAAAAAGGAGCCTTTTATGCCCGAAACCGCACAGGAAGTCTTAAATTTAATCAACGAACAAAACATTCAGGTCATCGACCTCAAGTTCATTGATATGCCTGGCATGTGGCAGCACTTGACCATCCACAGCAGCCAGTTAGAAGAAGAGAGCTTCACCTATGGCGTCCCGTTCGATGGGTCCAGCATTCGGGGTTGGAAAACCATCAACGAGTCGGATATGTGCATGGTTCCCGATCCCACCACCGCTTGGATCGATCCCTTCTTGCGCGAACCCACCCTCAGCATGATTTGCAGCATTAAAGAACCGAGAACTGGGGAGTGGTACGACCGGTGTCCGCGCACCGTTGCTCAAAAAGCCGTTGACTATTTGAAAAATACTGGCATTGGCGACTTGGCCTTTTTCGGCCCGGAACCAGAATTTTTCGTTTTCGACGATATTCGCTTCGAGCAAACGGAAAGCCACGGTTTTTACTACGTAGACAGCATCGAAGGACGTTGGAATTCCGGTCGTCAGGAGGAAGGCGGGAACTTGGGGTACAAACCCCGTTATAAGGAGGGATATTTCCCGGTTTCGCCAACGGATACCCTGCAAGATTTGCGTACGGAAATGCTGCTGACCATGGCCAATTGCGGCGTTCCTGTGGAAAAACACCACCACGAGGTGGCAACGTCTGGTCAGAGCGAGTTAGGAACCCGCTTTGCGCCAATTATCAAGGCAGCTGACAATGTCATGATTTACAAGTACGTGGTCAAAAACGTGGCCAAACAGTATGGCAAAACGGCCACGTTTATGCCGAAGCCGGTCTTTAACGACAATGGCAGCGGTATGCACGTGCACCAATCTGTTTGGAAAAACGACGAACCCCTTTTCTGGGGCGATGGCTATGCCAATTTGAGCAAAACGGCGCTGTACTACATTGGCGGTTTGCTCAAACATGCTCCGGCAGTACTGGCGTTCTCCAACCCCACCACCAACTCCTACAAGCGTCTGGTTCCAGGATTTGAAGCACCGGTGAACTTGGCTTATTCCCAGGGCAACCGTTCGGCTTCCATCCGGATTCCGGTCACTGGACCCAACCCCAAAGCCAAGCGGCTGGAGTTTCGCTGCCCCGATGCCACTTGCAATCCCTATTTGGCTTTCTCGGCGATGCTGTGTGCTGGGATTGATGGGATTAAAAATCAAATTGACCCTGGCGAGGGATTGGATGTGGATATTTACGACCTCTCTCCGGAAGAGCTGGCGAAGATTGCTTCCACTCCTGGTTCCTTGTTAGAAGCGTTGAAGGCGTTGGAAGAGGACCACGAGTTCTTGACTGCTGGCGGCGTGTTCACGGAAGATTTCATCAATGCTTGGATCGAGTACAAGCTGGATAATGAGGTGAACCCCTTGCGTTTGCGTCCCCATCCTTATGAGTTTTCTCTGTATTACGACGCTTAAGACCACAATTTTCTGTAGGGGCAATCTCTCGTTGGAGGTTCCCAATTTCCTTGCTTTTGTAGGGGAGATCGGGGCAACTACAGGAACACTGTTCCTAGATTTTGGTGGTTGTTGACATATATATCGGTTTTCGTCGTTCGTAGCCACCCTTTTGTGGGTGGTTTTTTTTCTGGACAAATTTTTTTGTTACAATTATTTTCATAAAGTTACTATCTTTAACATTTCAGTGTTGGTAATATGACGGATTCGCTAACCAAACTGGCTTTTCAAACGGTCCAACAAGGGAAAAACTATTTCGCGATCGCCCATAAGATGGTCAGCGGTCAAATTCGGGAGTGGATAGCACCGCGGGTAGAACAGCAAACACAATCGCTTTCTCCGCAAGCACTGCAGAAGTTCCAAAAACGGGTCGATGAGATTCTAGAGCGAGATTGGCAAGATGCCGAAGCAGGGGTATACAGTACCGATTTGTTGTTTGAGGGGGCAACCGATACGTTCTGGTGGGATTATCCCTTGCTTTGCTGGGAACTTCCCCAGGTGTGGGAAAAGGCCAACCGCCGCAGCTATCGGGAGTTTTCTTCGCAGATCGATACCCGCGGCTATCCCAACTATTACTTGCAGAACTTTCACTATCAAATTGATGGCTATCTCAGCGATCGCTCGGCGGAGTTGTACGATTTGCAGGTAGAAATTTTGTTTAATGGGTTGGGGGATACCATGCGCCGGCGGATTTTGGCCCCCCTCAAACAGAAAACAGCTTCCCTTGCTGCTCATTTGGAAACGCCTCGGGATTTGCGCATTTTGGATGTGGCTTGCGGTACGGGTCGTACCCTGAAAGGATTGCGCTCGACTTTTCCGGAAGCTTCGTTGTTTGGGGTAGACCTATCCCCAACTTATTTACGCAAAGCCAACCAATTGCTCTGCGCACAACCAGGGGAACTACCGCAACTGCTACAAGGCAATGCCGAGGCTTTGCCCTATCGCGATGCTTTCTTCCACGCTGTGACTTGCGTGTTTTTATTTCACGAGTTGCCTTCTCCAGTACGCCAGAACGTTCTCAACGAAATGTTCCGGGTTCTACAGCCGGGGGGTGTGGTGGCGATTTGTGATTCCATTCAGGTGGAAGACGATCCGGATTTGAAGCCAGCTCTGGAAAACTTCCAAACCCTATTTCACGAACCCTACTATCGGGATTACATCCAAGACGATCTCCCGGCGAAACTGCAAAAGGCAGGTTTTACCAGTGTTTCTACCTATAGCTACTTCATGAGTAAGTATTGGGTGGCGCATAAAAAAGCAACAACAATGGCGTAGCATCTTTTTCCTCGCCAGCGATCGCTAGCTATACAACCGTGTCGAACCTCTCGCCCACCTAAGCGGCACCAAGGCAGGCACGGTTATTTTATATGCTATCTTTTTTCAACCATATTGTCGTTAAGGATGAATCTAGTTCAAGATAGTCCCCAGTTCCAAGCTTGGTCAAGAGGAAGTAGCAGAGTACCTCAGCCAGCAAGACCGGGAAACCCTGGTACGACTGATTATGGATAAGGCAATGGAGGACGATCGCTGGCGGCAGCAGTTGGTAATGAAAGCGGCTTTACAAAAAGAAAATGGGATCGATATTCATTTCCTACGCCAGTCTTTGAAACATGCAATCGAGCTAAATGCTTGTACGGAATATACGGAAGTCACTGATTATTGAGAAAATATACGTTTTCAAATTTCCTACTTTGAAGATCTGCTGGCAGCTGGATATGCCAGAGATACGATCCAATTAACTCAGGAAATCGTTCCCCTTCTAGAAAAGGCGATCGACCTTATTTACGATCTAGAAGGGGAGCTAGGTTCGATTATAGAACAAGTAGAAGAATTTCATTATCGCGGGTGTACGCTTGCTCCTCCCCATCCTCATGAATTAGCCCAACAGTTGTTCTATTTAGAATTAGAGGCAGATTATGAGACTTTTTATAACGCTATAAGACAGTACGCCGAGATTTTGGGTAAAGAAGGTTTGGAAAAGTATCGGCAGTTGGTGGACGCGGAATTGGAAAAACTGCCTCCCACTGAGAAGCAAACAATCAATGATTCGCTCCGACGGCGAAACCTAACTCAAATGAAAGAAACTTTGGTCGAGGTTACGGGGACATGGGAAGATTTGGTAGAAACTATTGCCCAAGATTTGTCATTATCCCACGACTATGTAAGGATTGCCGAACTTTACCAACAAAACAAGCAGCTGGATCAAGCCATTGAATGGATACAAAGGGGTTTGCATGACTGTCAGAATTGGCCAGATTCTCAAAAAGATTTTCAAATCCGTAGCTTTGAGTCCCATTTGATGAAACTTTACCAAGAAAAGGGGCAGTTCGACGAGGTTCTAGCTATTGCTTGGAAACATTTTTCCCATTCTCCAAGCCTTCAACTTTATCAAACTTTAAAAGAAAAAGCTTGCAAAGCGGGCAATTGGGAATATTGGCAGCAACAAGCCATTGCCTACATCGAAAAGGCGATCGCGCAATTGCAAACAAATCCCAAATCTCCCCCCTATGAAATTCAGAACAAATCTTCTTTACTGGTGCAAATTTACTTACAAGAAGGAGAAATTGAACGGGCATGGCAACAAGCACAAAAAGACGGCTGCGACAGCCATCTTTGGATGGAACTAGCTGCCAAAAAAGAAAAAGATGCTCCCGAAGATGCTTTATCAGTCTATCTCCCCAGAATTGAGCCCCTAATCAAGCAAACCCATAATGAGGCCTACAATCAAGCCATTACATTGCTTTTTAAGATCGAAGAAATAATGACCAGATTAAATCGAGAAAAAGAATTTACCGAGGATCTCAACCAACTTCAAATCACCTACAAACGCAAGCGTAACTTTATCAAATTTTCCCAAAACAGAGGACTCATGGAAAATAAATAGGGACGCTTCGCAAAACGCCCCTATCAGGAAATTGGGAAAATCCAAAACCAGCCTTCTTGGTGAAAAATGGGATTTAAGATTCCTGGGATTCCACCCGAGGTAACCCCAAACTGAAATTGCGGACGCGGCTTTTGAGGTTGTAGGTAACCTCGCCGTCATGCAGTAGCGCACGGATATAATGTTCCAAATCCGACCCAATGCGACGGAGATTGTACTCCGTTAGCTCTTCTCCAGCGTAATTATCCACCAATTCGTCGAACTTGCGATAGACCTTCTGCAACGCTTCGTCGTTCCAGTTTAGTTCGTTATCCGGGTCCACATCCAACGTCAGCAAACTATCGTTGGGAACGAACTCATTGTCCATGATTTCCGCCGTAAAAATACGCACGTGACGGGTTGTAGACTTCAGCAGTGCATTCATAATCTTCCTCTCTCGATGTACGTTCGATCGCAGTACAAAATAGCAACAAACAGTCCGACAGACTGGATTGGCTGGCCTTGACTGCTCCCCTTGGTTAAAGCAGAGGGGTTTTAGCCTTCCCATACTGTTTCTATAATTAAGTATTTTAAAAGCAGTGGCTGGCCGCACGCCATTTATTTTTTGCTGCATCGTTTCCGCTACCATCCACAGTGCAGAAGGGTTATTTTTTAGTAGGGGGATGTTGGGCCAACACTTGTTTTAAATATTGCCCGGTGTAGGATTTGGGATTTTTGGCAACGGTTTCCGGCGTTCCCGCAGCCACCACTTCGCCGCCGCGGTTGCCCCCTTCCGGACCCAAATCGATAATCCAATCGGCACAACGCAATACGTCTAAATTGTGTTCGATGACCAAAATGGAGTTTCCTTTGTCCACCAGACGCTGCAAAATGTTCAGCAAGTGGTGAATATCGTAAAAAGAGAGTCCCGTGGTGGGTTCGTCGATTAAATACAGGGTTTTGCCGGTTGCCCGGCGGGAGAGTTCGTTGGCAAGTTTCACCCGTTGGGCTTCGCCGCCGGAGAGGGTGGGGGCAGGTTGACCCAATTGAATGTAGCCCAAACCTACATCTACCAGAGTTTGCAGGCGGGTGGCAGCTTTGGGGATGTTTTGGAAAAGGTTCAGGGCCTCTTCCACGGTCATATCCAATACCTCGGAGATGGAATAGCCTTTGTAGGTAACTTGCAGGGTTTCTCGATTGTAACGCGCCCCTTTGCAAACTTCGCACTGCACGTAGACATCTGGCAGGAAGTTCATGGAAATGACGTTAACTCCCTGACCGCCGCAAGCTTCGCAGCGACCTCCTTTGACGTTGAAGGAAAACCGTCCGGGTTTGTAACCTCTGGCTTTGGCTTCTACGGTTTCGGCGAAGATATTGCGGATTACGTCAAATGTGCCGGTGTAGGTGGCGGGGTTGGAACGGGGGGTACGACCGATGGGGGATTGGTCGATCGCGATCGCTTTGTCCACAGCATCGGATAGCATGTGATTGCCAGCGTTGAGGGAACCCAACTGTTCGGGAAAGGGGACCCGTTTGGTGAGGTGGTGTTGCAAAGCCGAATACAGCAGTTCGTTAATTAAGGTGGATTTACCGGAACCGGAAACCCCGGTAATGCAAACGAGTTTGCCCAGGGGAATCTGCACGTTGACATGTTGCAAGTTGTTGCGGTGGGCGTCTTGGATGAGCAATTTTTTTCCGTTGCCGGGGCGGCGTTCGGCTGGGGTTTCGATGGCTTTACGACCGCTTAAGTAATCTCCGGTAAGGGAGTTGGAGGCTTCTATCAAGTCTGCCACCGTTCCGGTAGCCACAATATCGCCACCGTGTTTGCCAGCACCAGGGCCGATATCCACCAAATGGTCGGCGCTGCGGATGGTTTCTTCGTCGTGTTCGACGACAATCAGGGTATTACCCAAATCGCGTAGCTTGGTTAATGTGTTAAGCAAGCGTTTATTGTCTCTTTGGTGGAGACCAATGCTGGGTTCATCCAATACATACAAGACACCGGTAAGTCCAGAACCGATTTGGGTTGCCAAACGAATGCGCTGTGCCTCACCACCAGAGAGGGTCATGGCGGGCCGATCCAGGGTTAAATAATCTAAACCCACATCCAACAAGAATTGCAGGCGGGCGCGAATTTCCCGCAGGACCAAATCGGCAATTTTTTCTTGTAAGGGGGTTAGTTTGAGGTTAGACAAGCGATCGCGACATTCGGCAATGGAAACTCCGGTCAGTTCTTGAATGTTGTACTGGCCGACGCGAACCGCTAAAACTTGGGGCTTCAGCCGGGTACCACCGCAGGTTTCGCAGGTACGGTGGACCAGATATCGTTCCAACTTTTCTTTTTGGGCATCCGATGCCGATTCCCGATATTGTCTTTCTAAAATGGGGACCACACCGGGATAGGGGCGATGGTATCCCCGTTTTTGGCTGTAGCGGGAGTCGGTTTCGATCCAAATGGACTCTGGCGACCCGTAGAGAATAATATGTTGCTGTTCGGGGGTGAGTTGTTTCCAGGGGGTGGTGATGTCAAAATCGTAGGCTTGGGCGACGCTATAGAGTAAAGAGAGATAGTAAGTATTGTCTTTTTCCGACCACGGCGCGATCGCGCAGTACACTGGTTTGTTGGGATCGGGCACCAGCAGTTCCGGGGCAAAGGTTTGCAAGCTACCCAAGCCGTGGCAATCTGTACAAGCCCCATAGGGAGAGTTAAAAGAAAATACCCGCGGCGACAGTTCCTCCATCACCGCCCCATGTTCGGGGCAGGCAAAGTTTTCCGAAAAAATCATCTCCTGGAGGGGAGCATTTTCCTCCGGAAGTTGGTACAGCACAATGGCCGTACCACCGCCGTTTTGCAAGCAAGTTGATAGAGAATCGGCGACTCGTTCTTCAATACCAGGTTTGGCCACCAAGCGATCGACGACAATTTCAATGGTATGGGCTTGGTTTTGGTTCAGCTCAATATTGTCGGAAAGTTCCAGAATTTCGCCATCTACCCGTACCCGAACAAAACCACGCGTCGCCAGACTGGAGAGCAATTTTTTGTGGGTGCCCTTTTTGCCACGCACCATGGGGGCTAGCAGTTGAAATTTGCTCCTCTCCGGTAGTTCGCTAATGCGATCGCACATTTCATCAATGGTTTGTGGGGCAATGGAGCGATCGCAATGCGGGCAGTGGGGATTGCCGGCACGTCCGAACAACAGCCGCATGTAGTCGTAAATTTCCGTCACCGTTCCCACCGTAGAACGGGGATTGTGGGAAGTAGATTTTTGGTCGATGGAAATTGCCGGCGATAGCCCCTCAATCGCCTCCACATCGGGTTTTTCCACTTGTCCCAAAAACTGGCGGGCGTAGGCACTGAGAGATTCCATGTAGCGGCGTTGTCCCTCAGCAAAAATGGTATCGAACGCCAGGGAAGATTTGCCGGAACCAGAAACCCCGGTAAACACAATCAACTGGTTCCGCGGTAAGGTTAAATCAACATTGTTGAGATTGTGCTGTCTGGCACCGCGAATACGAATGCTAGGTTCTAGAGTATCGACATGCTTATTGTCGCTGGAAGTCTCGATAGAATGTTGGTTGGATACGTTTGCACAATCGGACATAAAGAACGAGGGACAATAGATTTTGTAACTATGATAGCGGCAATCACCGAGCAGCTAAGCAGCCAATGACCCATTCTACAACGTCTGCCAGCGAACAGTTTGACCGACTGGTGGGGCAAAAAACCGCCCAGGAGTTACTGTTGCAAGCGATAGAACGCGATCGCATTGCCCCAGCATACTGGTTTTCTGGTATTCATGGTATCGGACGGCGCGTCGCTGCCCAAGCCTTTGTAGAAACTTTATTTTCTCGCCATCTACCGGCGTCTTCCCCAGCCAGAAAATCCTTATCCCACCGCTTACAACAGCGCAACCATCCAGATTTGCTTTGGATCGAACCCACCTACCAACACCAAGGCAAATTATATACCATCGCCCAAGCCCAACAAGCAGGATGGCAACGCCGCGCGCCACCGCAGATTCGCATCGAACAAATCCGCGAAATTGCCCAATTTGTCAGCAATCCCCCCTTAGAAGCCAGCCGTTTGGTGGTGGTTGTGGAAAATGCAGAAACCATGGCGGAAGCAGCGGGAAATGCTTTGCTGAAAACCTTAGAGGAACCGCAACACGCAACTTTAATTTTAATTGCACCGCCGAATTCGTTGATGCCGACCTTGGTATCCCGCTGCGCCCAAATTCCCTTTTATCGCCTCAACCTGGAAAAATTGCAACAGGTTTTGCAATCGGTGGGGTATGGGCATATTTTAGAAGATCGAGCGATCGCGGCTATGGCAGCAGGTAGTCCGGGAAACGCGATCGCAGCTTGGCAGCAAAAACAGCAAATCTCCCCAGAACTGCTTTCCCAAACCACCCAACTCCTCACCAGCGAAACCAGTTCTCTCTGGCAAGTGTTGGACCTGGCGCGCACCATTGACCGCGAGTTAGACGCGCCCACCCAATCCTGGCTAGCGGAATATCTGCTCTCCTACTACTGGCAACATCTGGGAACCACGCCCCAATTTTCCCCAATTTCTTTACAATATCTGGAAAAAGCCCGCCATTACTTGCTCAAATACGTACAACCGCGCCTGGTTTGGGAAGTTACCCTAATGGCGATCGCCGGATATCGTCGATAACTTGATAACTTGGGGAGGGGGCAAACAATTCCCACCATCCCCAAGACACATCTTTCAGACAAAATTTTTCACCGGTTCTCTCTGTAGGTCGCTTGCCCGCACCAATAAAAACGGACAAGACAAGCGATGCATCAATCCCGACGCCACGCTGCCGTAGAAAATCCGTTCCAAGCCACTCTGACCGTGACTGGTCATGGCAATCAAATCCACATCCTTATTTTTCGCAATGCGGGCAATACTATCAATCGGACGACCGTACAGCAGGCTCACATCCACGCTAAACCCTCTTTCCTGTAACGTCGATTTCCAATTCAGCAAGTAATCCTTGGCTTTCTGCAAGCGTTCGACTTCTTGGTGCCGGCCCACCTTATTAAACAAAGGCTCCGACACTTGCGGTTCGCGGAAATCTTGATTGACATCCACCGCAACTGTTGCCTGTTGGCTGGTTCGTACCACCCGCACCAACAGCAATTGCGCACCATATAGTTGGGCAATCCCCTTGGCATGGGGAATCGCTTTTTCCGAACGCTTGGACCCATCCAAAGGCACCAAAATATTGCGATTGTGCACCTCCGCCATTTCCGAACCGGAACGCACAATCAACAACGGACGTTGCAGTCGGTTAAACACCCCAGAAGCAACGCTCCCGTAAAACATTTTCGACAAACCAGTATATCCCTGGCTGGTCATCGCCACCAAATCGGCTTTCACAATATCCGCCGCATGCAAAATGGCATCTACCGCCACCCCACGCAAAAGCAAAATTTCGGCAGTAAATCCCTGCGATTGGAATTTATCCCGCCAGCTCTCCAAATACTCTTTCACTTTGCTAATATTTTGCGGCTTGAACGTAACTTCTTCCTGTTCCGGATTGACAACCGCACTGCGGGTAGCCGGTTCGATGGCTTCTGCAAAAACCACCTTCGCTTGCTCGTACTGGGCCAAATGTTCTACGTACGGAATCACTTTCTCAGCACGTTCGGACCCATCTAAAGGTACGAGAATCGTTTGGTACATAATAAACCTCTCCCTCCAAAGCATGACTCAAAAAATCGCAGCCACCAATTCTCAAAAAAGAGTTACATGACTCCTGCAACAGGAGTCATGTGCCCTTTCCAGCTATCTAGAGAATCTACCCATGGATAACGGGCGTGACTAACGGTTGCGTGCTTCGACGGTCCTTCGTTGTCGGGAATATTCTTCCTCCTCGGCTTCCATATCTTGCAGTTCTGCCATTTCTAGCTCGTTTAATTCCGTGTTTAAACCGCGATTGAGGCTAAAACACATAACCAGCAAGACCACAGCAAACGGCAAGCCGGTGGTAATGGCAGCGGTTTGCAAGGCATTTAACCCACCGCCGAGGAGCAAAACGGCAGCTACAACACCTTCCATGGTTGCCCAAAATACCCGTTGGGGGGCAGGGGAGTCTAATTTTCCACCGGAAGTCAAGTTATCTACCACCAGAGAGCCGGAGTCGGAAGAGGTGACGAAGAAAATTGTTACCAGTAAAATCGCAACCACAGAACTAAATGCCGTCAGCGGGAAGTTTTCCAGCATCACAAACATCGCTGTGGCTACGTTTTCTTGTACGGCAGCAGCAATATCGGCAGTATTGCTTAATTGCAACTGCAAAGCCGATCCTCCCATGGCGGATAACCATAGGAAAGATAGCAGCGAAGGCACAATCAAAACGCCAGTGACAAATTCGCGAATGGTTCGTCCTTTAGAAACGCGGGCGATAAACATCCCTACAAAGGGCGACCAGGAAATCCACCATCCCCAGTAAAAGACCGTCCAGCTATTTTGCCAAGAGCCATCGCTCGGACCTTCGCCAAAGGATTCCGTCCAAAAACTCAGTACGGGAAAACTAGCAACATAGTTTCCGAGATTTTGCACGAAGCTGTCCATGATGAACAGGGTGGGACCCAAAATCACCACAAATACTAGGAATAAACCGGCTAGGTACAGGTTCCACTCGCTCAACCGGCGGACGCCCCCATCCAAGCCAACCATCACCGATACAATGGCAAAGCTGGTGATGACGGCAATTAAGACTACTTGGGCAACCGTACCTGAAGGCATGCCCGGAATTAGGAAACCCAATCCAGCGGCTACCTGACTGACCCCCAATCCGAGGGAAGTTGCCAAGCCAAATAAGTCGGCAACTACAGCTAGAATATCGATGACGTGGCCGGGCCACTCGTAAATTCTTTCTCCCAATAGTGGGTGAAACAGCGATCGCATGGTTAGGGGGAGTCCCCGGTTAAAGGCAAAAAAGGCAAGCCCCAAACCGACCAGGGCGTACAATCCCCAAGGATGCAATCCCCAATGGAAAAAGGTCACCGTCATGGCCGTTTCGCCGGCTTTGGCGGTACTGCCTTCCGAACCGAATAGGGTTGGGGGGCTGGTAAAGTGGAACATGGGTTCGCCCACGCTCCAAAACATTAAGCCAATCCCCATCCCAGCACTCAGCAACATGGCAAACCAGGCAAAGGTGGAAAATTCCGGTTGGGCATCCGGTCCACCTAGGCGAATGCGGCCAAATTTGCTAAAGGCAAAATAAAGGATTAACCCGAGAAAGATATTGGCAGCGAGAATGTAAAACCAACCCCCATAGGTGGCAATGCCGTTGAGCGTGGCATCAAATACTTGGGAGGCTTTTTCCTTGTTCGCTAGGGTTAGAACAATAAATAGAATGACTAGTCCCCCAGAAATGGGGGCTACTTGCGGGTGCAGGTCAAATCCCCACTTTTGAAAATTGGTATCGCCGGGATAGCGACCCGTCCCTTCGTCGTTGAGGATTTCTGCTTGCAACCCTTGCCGATCGAAATTGTTTTCGGACATAGCAAATGTCTGGTAAATTTAGACTTCGTACGGTCCCTTGCAGAGTTTTTTTGATTTTTTTTAGCTTTTCCGTCAGAAAAGCAAGGGATTCCGTATCTATTTCACCTACGGAACTGCTGAATTTAAGAATATCTAAACAGGATAGGCGATAAATATGCTAAAACGCAAATTTTTATGCTTCATGTTGGGATAGAGGAGCTTGCTGTGACAAGGGATTGAGGAATTTTTTTATTTCTTTAAGCGTCAAGATATTGTCAACAAATCCTAAAAAAATGCACCGCTAGCAGCCAAAGAGTCCTAGCGGTGCTGATTTGGGATCTATTTTTCTCTGCCAAATGCTGGCTGGGCCTGGAATAGGGTTGAGCGACAGCGATCGCACCCTCCCCGATCTCTAGCAAAATCTCAAAAGCCCGTGACGAGACTTGAACTCGTGACCTCACCCTTACCAAGGGTGTGCTCTACCGCTGAGCTACACGGGCGGATGGAGAGTGGGCCGAGCTGGATTCGAACCAGCGTAGGCATAAGCCAGCGGATTTACAGTCCGCCCCCATTAACCGGACTCGGGCATCGACCCGCGTTCCTCTCATCCACAATTTATTATAGTAACACAACCTTCTGTTTGTACCAAGCCCTTTGGCTAATTTTTTGGGAAAAAATTTTTTAGCAAAACGGGCAAAACGCTGAAACCCGCTTTCAGAAAGACATTAGGAAGATGGATTGCTGCGATGGGAACCGCGATTGGTATGGCGGGGACGGTTTTGACGCCAGGCTGGGCGACTGGGGAAATCGCTTTCGTCGTAAATTTCCCCCACCAGTTCTTCCAAAATATCTTCCAAGGTTAGCAACCCCACAGTGCCACCGTATTCGTCTACGACAATTGCCATGTGCAGCCGTTGCTGGAGCATTTCTTTGAGCAAATCCGCCAGGCGTTTGGTTTCCGGTACGTAGGTGGGTGGGTCCATGACTTCCGTGACGCTGGGATTTCCCCGTTCTGGGGGTTGGGTGGTGCGCAGTCGCTGTAAGGCTCGTTTCAAATGCACCACGCCCACAATGCTATCTTTGGTTTCTTCTTGAATGGGAATGCGCGAGTATCCCGTTGCCAAACAAAAATCCACCACCTCTTGCAGGGGCGTTTCTTGGGGGAGGGTACGCATTTCAATACGCGGTTTGACCACATCCTTGGCGCGCAAGCGATCGAGCATCAACGCCTTGTTCAGCAATTGATGTTTTTGTAGGTCTAGCTGCCCCTTGCCGCTGAGCACTTCAATCATCAGGCGCAGGTCTTTGAGGGATTCCCCCTGACTTTCTACGCTGCCTTTGAACATGCGAATGGTTCTTTGCGCGATCGCTTCGAGAAAGGTGGTAATCCAGAAAAACGAGAGAAACTTGGAAATTAAATAAATTGGGCGAATCACCACCCGAAAATACGCCAGAACATTGTTAATCGCCAGGGATTTCGGCGTAATTTCCCCAAAAATCAGCAACAGCAGCGTAATTACCCCGGTGGCAATCCCCACACCGGCATTCCCCAGCCACAGAGCAAACAAATTGCTGGTCAAAATCGCCGCAAAGTTATTCACCAGATTATTGCAAATTAACAGGGTGGTAATAAACCGAGTGCGGTTGGCTAGCAACAAGTGCAGCATGCCATCGGGATCGCCTTCTTCTTCCATTAAGGCGCGAATTTTAAGATTGTCTAAAGCGGTGATGGCGGTTTCAGAACCGGAGAAAAATCCCGATAGCACCAGCATGCACGCTAGGACGGTGGTATCAATCCAAACTTCGCCCAGTAAGGGTTTGATGGCGGTGGTTGCTAGCAGCAGGGGAACAGTCATGGTTGGTTTTTGGTTGTCCCAAGATCGTTGGTTCGGGCGGAGGTAGGTGGCGTGGCATCGCAGACAATCATAACTTGTATGTTCCTAAATCTCCCAAATTCCCACGCTTGGTACGCTCCCACCTGGCAAAAATTGCCCAAATGCGTCAGAATATGGAAACGCCACCCAAAATGGATGGCGATCGCTGGTGGCAAGGTGTTGGTTGCGTTTCTAAATAACAATTAAGAAATCGCGTAAGCGGAATTGAGCGCCCAGACAATCAAAAACGCGATCGCACCCAACACCAAAACCGCTGACAGGGTAACAGCAATTGGGGTATCGGCCCCCCGAAATTTCATGATTCCGCGATTTAAATCGGACATGATTCCTCCTATGGTAGCAATCTCTAAAAAACGAACCACACCAAACGTACGATCGACTCGCTCCTTCTAGAGAGCGTTTTTCCATGGGGAAACGCCCACGCCATGTCTATTGCTCGTAGGTGGTGCGAAACGATCGTTTGTAGGGAGGCGATCGCATCGCCCCTTTTCAACTGGGAAATCCCCCTAACTGCTTCCTGGGCCCATCAAAAAAGCCAGAACCATTGTCTAGCCGGCGATAGGAGCTTTCCCAACGGTTTCATTATAGCGCAACCAGCCAAACAAAAGTTGCCAAGAAGCCAAGCCAGTCTGTAATATAACTTAAAAAGTTACTATAATATTGAAGACACCACCGTACGTTTCCAAAGTATACTAGGACGGCATTTCTTTTCACTCAATAGGGAGGAAAGTCCGTCCGCAAGTATCAGCCTTCGCAGGTAGCACGTTATCACGATCGCATGAAAACCAAGCCCACTGTTTCCATCGTTCACCTCGGTTGTGAAAAAAATCGCATCGACACCGAACACATGCTCGGTTTGCTTGCCGAAGCCGGCTACGGCATCGACAGCGAAGAAGAACGAGCAGACTATGTCATTGTCAACACCTGCAGTTTCATCCAACCAGCGCGCGAAGAATCCGTACGCACCCTGGTGGAACTGGCAGAAGCCAATAAAAAGATTGTCATCACCGGCTGTCTAGCCCAGCACTTTCAACAGGAACTGCTTCAGGAAATCCCGGAAGCGGTGGCTGTGGTGGGCACCGGCGACTATCAAAAAATCGTTGACGTAATGCAGCGGGTGGAAAGCGGCGATCGCGTAGAGGAAATTTCCCCAGAATCCACCTACATGGCCGACGAAACCGTCCCCCGCTATCGCACCACCGAGCAAACGTATGCTTACCTGCGAATTGCCGAAGGCTGTAACTACCGCTGCTCGTTCTGTATCATCCCGCACCTGCGGGGAAACCAGCGATCGCGACCCATCGAATCCATCGTTCGCGAAGCCCAACAGCTTGCTGACGAGGGCGTACAAGAAATCATCCTCATTTCGCAAATTAGCACCAACTACGGCACCGATCTGTACGGCCAACCCAAGCTGGCAGAACTTCTGCGAGCCTTAGGGGAAGTGGACGTTCCGTGGATCCGCATCCACTATGCCTACCCAACGGGATTAACCGACGATGTCATCGCCGCCATTCGCGAAACTCCCAACGTGCTGCCCTACTTAGACTTACCCCTACAGCACGCCCACCCGGATATTTTGCGGGCCATGAACCGTCCTTGGATCGGTCGGGTCAACGACGAAATTGTGGAACGTATCAAAACCGCCCTCCCCGAAGCCGTTTTGCGGACCACCTTGATTGTGGGCTACCCAGGCGAAACGGAAGAGCACTTCCAGCACTTGCTGGATTTTGTCGAACGTCACGAATTCGACCACTTGGGGGCTTTCACCTTCTCTCCAGAAGCGGAAACCCCAGCGTACCACCTACCCAACCAAGTTCCTGCCGATGTGGCCACCGAGCGCCGAGATATTCTCATGCAGGCACAGCAAGCCATTTCCTACCGCAAAAACCAACAGGAAGTAGGAAAAATTGTCGATGTGCTGGTGGAACAGGAAAACCCACAAACAGGCCAACGGGTGGGACGTTCGGCGCGGTTTGCGCCAGACGTCGATGGGGTAGTGATGGTTAACGCACCGGTCAGCCTGGGCAGTATGGTTCCCGTACAAATTACCCACGCCGACATTTACGATTTATACGCTCGCGTGGTGGAAAGCGACGGGGAAACCAACAAGACCCCCACACCGGCCACAATATCCGTTGGGAATGGCGGCTGAAAAACCTGTAATTACCCAGGACCGCACAATATTTTATTTTCGTAGGAGAATCCATGGAACGCACTTTCGCCGATTTAAACCTTTCCTCAGAACGCCTAAATCAGTTAGAGCGATTGGGCTTCGTTGAAGCCACTGAAATTCAGGCTCAAGCCATTCCACCTTTGCTCGAAGGTCGCGATGTGGTGGGGCAAGCGCAAACGGGAACCGGCAAAACCGCTGCCTTTTCCCTGCCCATCCTAGAGCGCATCGATACCAAGCGCCGGGAAGTACAAGCGCTGATTTTAACCCCCACCCGGGAACTCGCCAAACAGGTCAACCAATCGTTTCGCGAACTTAGTGGCGATCGCCGCATTCGCATCCTCAACGTCTACGGCGGGCAATCCATCGACCGGCAAATCCAACTGCTCGAAAAAGGCACCCACATTGTTGTCGGCACCCCAGGGCGCGTCATTGACCTGCTCAATCGCGGCAACCTCAAACTAGACAAAGTCGATTGGGTCGTTCTCGACGAAGCCGACGAAATGCTGAGTATGGGTTTTCTCGACGACGTGGAAACCATTCTCAAACAAGCGGCGACCGACCGGCAAACCGCTTTCTTCTCCGCCACCATCGAACCTTCCATTTGGAATCTGGTGAAGAAATTCATGAAATCGCCGGTTACCGTGCGCATCGAACAGCCCAAAGCAGCCCCCCAACGCATCCAGCAGCAGGTTTACATGGTGCCCCGCGGTTGGAGCAAAGCCAAAGCCCTGCAGCCGATTCTGGAAATGGAAGACCCAGAAAGCGCCATTATTTTCGTACGCACCCGCAAAGGTGCTTCCGAACTTACCAGCAGCTTGCAAAGCTTGGGGCACAGTGTAGAAGAATTCCACGGCGATCTCACCCAATCCCAACGGGAACGCCTGCTCAAGCGCTTCCGCAGCCAGCAAGTACGCTGGGTGGTGGCTACCGATATCGCCGCGCGGGGATTGGATGTGGAACGGCTGACCCACGTGATTAACTTCGACCTGCCGGATAACGTAGATAGCTACATCCACCGCATCGGTCGTACCGGTCGTGCTGGGCGCGAAGGCACCGCCATTTCGTTGATTCAACCTTTTGAACGGCGGAAACTGCGGCAAATCGAACGCCACGTGCGGCAAAACCTGAAAATCCGCTCTCTCCCCGACCGTTCTCAAATCGAAGCCTGTCGCCTGAAGCGCTTGGAAAACCAACTGCGGGATACCATTACCGGCGAACGCTTGGCTTCTTTCTTGCCCATGGTGGCACAGCTTAACGAAGAATACGACATCCACGCGATCGCAGCGGCAGCGTTGCAAATGGCTTACGACAGCAACCGCGCCAATACCACCGATGTGGAAATACCGGAAAAAGGATCGCCGGAACGTTCCTCTACCCCCAAACCGCGTTTGATGAAAGAAATGAAAGAACGCTAGGGTCGGTACCAGTAGCTGGATTCTCCCACTGCCATGCCTACCAAACTGGGCAAGAATCCAGCAATTTTTCTGCCTGTTGGGCGCTTAAGGGTCGAGAAAAATAGTACCCTTGCCCGTATTCGCATTTGAGCTGCTGCAAGTACTCTTGCTGGGTACGGGTTTCCACGCCTTCGGCAATGACTTCCATATTTAAATTGTGTGCCAGGTTGACAATGGCTTTGACAATTTCCTGTTGGTTGTTGGTTTTGCCCAAACGCTGGGTAAACGAGCGGTCAATTTTTAAGGTATCCAGGGGAAAGTTGTGCAGGTAGCTAAAGGAAGAATATCCCGTACCAAAATCGTCGATACTCAGGCGAATATTCCGTTGTTTTAGGGCTGAGAGCAAGTGCAAAGCAGCGGTGGTATTTTCAATCAGGGCGCTTTCGGTGATTTCGAGTTTCAAATTGTGGGATTGCAAGCCGGTTTCGTAGAGAATATAGTCGATTTTTTCCAACAGCCGCGGCTGGGAAAATTGCTTGGGAGATAAATTAACGCTGATGGCAAAGGTTTGCGGATCGACGCAGGGGCGGCGAAATTTACTTTGCCACTTTTGCAACTGCCAGCAAGCTTCTCCCAAAATCCACATGCCCAAGGGCACGATTAACCCCGTATGTTCTGCCAGGGGAATAAATTCGCTAGGGGAAATCAAACCGCGTTGGGGATGCTGCCAGCGTACCAAAGCTTCAAATCCCGCAATTCTTCCGGTATCTAAGGCCACAATGGGTTGGTAGTATAACTGGAACTCTTCTCGGTCTAATGCCTGGCGCAGGCTATTTTCCAGTTCGATGCGGTTGAGAATCCGATCGCGCATTTTTCGATCGAAAATGGCGTGGCTGGCTTTGCCGTTTTCTTTTGCCTGGTGCATGGCAATATCCGCATCACGAATCATGGCATCGGCTTGGGTATAGCGGTCGGAAAAGACAATGCCAATACTGGTGGTGCTAAAAACTTGGTAGCCTTCTATGTAGAAAGGTGCGGTGAGGGTTTGGTGAATGCAATTGGCAAGTTTTTGTGTGTCGGCGTGGGTGCGCGCGCTTTTGGCAAGTATAGCAAATTCATCGCCTCCCAACCGTGCCAGCAAATCGTTGTTGCTCAAACAGGAAAGCAATCGCTGGCTAAAATCTACCAGCAAGCGATCGCCGATGTTATGCCCCAAACTTTCATTAATTACTTTAAATTCGTCCAAATCTAAGGAAAAAACAGCAAAACGGTTTTGGATATTTCCGGAATTTTGCTGGAGTGCTTTTTCCAGTTGATGTTGGAAGGAAACGCGATTGGCAAGTTGCGTTAAGCGGTCGTAAAAGGCTTCTCGCTGTAGTTCTTGTTCGGCGCGCTTGCGATCGCTAATATCGTATTGAATGGCTAAATATTGATAGGGTTCGCCGCGGCTGTTGGTAAATGGCACCAACGTCGTATCTACCCAATACAAGCTGCCATCTTTGGCGATTCCTTGAATTTCCCCATGCCAAACTTTCCCCCCATGCAGCCACGCCAAAATCTCTTGGCAGGTTTTCCGGGAACTCGTATCGAGTTGGACGATTTTTTCGTAGCTGCTACCCAGCAGTTGAGAACGTTCGTATTGGGAAATTTCGCATAATTTGTCGTTCACGTAGGTAATGGTGCCCTGGGTGTCGAAAATAGCCACAATGGCGGCGCGGTCGAGGGCAAATTTAATATCGGCGACTTCTTTAAAGGAAGCTATGCGATCGAGTTCTGCCTGTTTTTGTGGGGTGATATCGGTGGCAATGCCATCCAAACGCACGGGATTGCCAGCTTCATCAAAAATTAAATAACTGCGATCGCGAATCCAGCATACTTGACCGTTGGATTTGATAATTCGATATTCTAGCTCTTTCTTTCCCAGAGCCAAGAAAATTTTTTGATACTGTCGCACCCATTCTTGGTCCTCTGGATGGATGGTTTGCAACCACAAACAGGGATTTTTTTGAAAGGTTTCTGGTGTATATCCGTAAATCCTCTCCACCGCATGGCTGATATAGAGCAATTTTCCTATGGTAATGCCTTCTACACTGTTGTTTTCTACCTCCGCCGACCAAACTACATCATCGAGGGATTCTAAAATATTTTCCAAACGTTGCTGGCTGGCGGATAAATCTGCTTCTAGTTGTTTGCGCCGCTGGATTTCTCGTTTTAAGTTTTGATTGGAACTTTGCAGCTGTTGGGTTCGCTCCTGAACCCTTTCTTCTTGTAGCTGATAGGCAAGCGATAGTTCTTCTTCTCTTTTTTTTAAATCTTTAAAAAGCAAATGGTAGGGTTGGGACAAGCCAATTTTTACAATTGCTTTGTAAATAAAATAGTAAGAAAAAAACTTCAGAACATGTCCTCCAATGTGCAGGGGACGATCGATTAACATTTCGTTGTTGGATAAGAAAAGCGCGGCAGATTCTGATAGGATGGTAAGCAAAATGGCCCCCTGCAGATATCTGCTAATTTGGGGATGCAAGTAGCGACGCTGGCGAAAAAATTGCCCAGCGGCTGCGGCTAACATTAAAATAAGAGTCAATTGGCTGGCTGCTGCGAACGTAGTAGGGATGTTGGTACCGCTGAAATAGCATCCTGGAAATAAGTTGGGCAGGGCAATGGTCCAAACCAACAATCCCGCGATCGCTGTATATCCCCAAGAGAAAATTTTTACTGGAATTGGACGACAAACAAATTGAGAAGCAAGCAATAAAGAAATCGCTTCTATCAAGCGCGCTGCTATCCATAGCTGGGCAGTAACGTTGCGGCTGCTACAATGAAAAATATCTAAGTCTGGATGGGAAATGAGGGCAAAGCTATCTAAAATTGCAACGAAAAAATAGGCAATTCCCAGCAGCAGCAAATAATTATTGCCAATGTAATACCGAGCATTCCAAGCCACCATGAAAATAGCGATCGCCATGGCAATAGTAAGAAATTCAATGAGGCTATGTAACAGCAAAAAATCATTTCTAAATAAAACGAAAGCTCCAACCAGCAGAATGGTCCCTAAAATCTTTGGTAGATTGTTGTCTATCAAATTCCACAACCAATGCATGCAAACCAGAAACATTATAAAAAGACCAAATGGTTATACATTTAACATGTCAAGCATAACTGGAAAGGTAATGTTTCTATTCAAGTAGGGTCGCTCGCGAAGCCAACCTACCAGAAAAGTTGAAAAATCCCAGAAAATCATTGCTTTAGCGAGAATTTTTCTTAAACCAAAATTCGACTTATGGCTGATGTTCTTATAGGAGAAAAGTACCCCAAAAAAACAGCATTTACTTTTGGGAAAAGTTTAGCAACCACGAATGGCTGCTATCAAAAATACGAACGGCAGAATGTTCTAAAAAAGTCCAGCATTCCCTTTAGAGAAAGGGAAATTCCTAAAAGACGCAAGCCATGGCAAACAGATGCAAAACGAACGTTATGGCATAGGGGGGAGTAGGGGTTCTTGTTGTTTGGAAACCAGCAAATAATGGCGAGCATCAACCATCCCCCAAGAAGTTACGTTAGCCGCGATCGCCAACGAAATGTTGGGTTTTCCATCTAGAGAAACTAGGGACTTCCTATTTAGGATTCCCCAAGAAGCCGTCTCTTGTATCACTGCAAAATCATTTCCTTTATAATAACAATGATAAAATTTAACTTAAATCCCGAGAAAAGTTCTTAATAAATCGATACCTTATAAAGAGGACCTCTTTTGGTAAGTGAAGGAATTATGACTCAAAAAACAATTCGCTTTGGCACCGATGGTTGGCGAGGCATTATTGCCGACGACTTTACCTACGAGCGGGTTGCCGTGGTCGCTGCCACGGCGGCTCGGGTTTTGGAAAGCAACTACAGTTCCCAAGCCACCAACCGCAAGGTCATCGTCGGATACGACCGCCGTTTCATGGCAGAAACCTTTGCCCAGAAAGCGGCCACAGCAATCACCGAAGCCGGTTACGACGTTTTGCTGGCGGATACCTATGCCCCCACCCCAGCCTTTAGCTGGGCAGCCTACGAACAAAAAGCCCTCGGTGCCATGGTTTTAACCGCCAGCCACAACCCAGGGAAATATTTGGGATTGAAAGTCAAAGGCAACTTTGGCGGTTCCGTTTCCGGGGAAATCACCCAACAAATCGAAAACCAACTCAGCCAACCTCCCCAAACAGCAGCCCAAACCGGCAGCCTGGGTCATTTTTCCCCTTGGGAAGGATACTGCCGTGCCATTCAGTCGCAAATCGACCTGAGCGCCATTCGCCGCGCCTTGCAGCAGGGAGAAATCACCGTATTTGCTGATGTCATGCATGGGGCAGCCACCGGTGGTTTGGCGAAAATTTTGGATCTGCCCATCAACGAAATCAATAGCAGCCGCGATCCTTTGTTCGACGGTGGTGCTCCGGAACCGTTGCCCCGCTACCTATCGCAGCTCAGCCGCCACATTCGCCGCTACCACCGCCAGGATCCGCAGCAAAAATTGGTGGGATTTGTATTTGATGGCGATAGCGATCGCATTGCCGCTGTTGACCGGGAAGGAACCTTCCTCAGCTCCCAAATCTTAATTCCCATTTTGATCGAACACCTCACCCAACGCCAGGGCAAAAGCGGTGAAGTGGTGAAAACCTTTAGCGGTTCCGACCTCATTTACAAAGTGGCTTCCGCCTACCACCTACCCATTTGCGAAACCCCCATCGGCTACAAATACATTGCCGAAAGAATGAACCAAACCCAAGTCTTGCTGGGAGGGGAAGAATCCGGCGGCATTGGCTACGGCAGCCACATTCCCGAACGGGATGCCTTGCTGTCGGCGTTATATCTGTTGGAAGCGATGGTGCAATCGGGGCAAGACCTGCAGCAGCTATATCGGGAATTGCAAACGAAAACCCAGTTCGTTTCCAGCTACGACCGCATCGACTTACCCCTTGCCAGCATGGAAGTGCGGGAAAAACTCCTGCAAAAGTTGCAAACCCAGCCACCCAGCGAAATTGCTGGCAAAGTTGTTTTGGATTGCACCCAAACCGATGGTTATAAATTCCGACTGGCAGATTACAGTTGGCTGCTGGTACGCTTTAGTGGCACCGAACCCGTGCTACGGTTGTATTGCGAAGCATCGGATATCCAACAGGTGCGTCAGACCCTGGAATGGGCAAAAAATTGGGCTAGCGAAGCCAATCGCTAGATAGAAAAGAAATCGCAATCTGGTGTAGGTTTATGGTCGAGCGAAAATCAATACCATCATTGGTGGTTGCTACGGGAAATCCGGGGAAATTGCGGGAAATGCAGTCTTATTTCCCTGCCGATGGAGGCTGGCGTTTGGCGTTAAAGCCTGCGGAAATTGAAGTGGAAGAAACCGGCGAAACCTTTGTGGAAAATGCTTGTTTGAAAGCTTCGCAAGTTGCTCAGGCTACCGAAAAATGGGCGATCGCGGATGATTCTGGCTTGATGGTGGATGCCTTGGGAGGTGCCCCGGGCATTTATTCGGCACGCTACGGCAAAAGTGACGAAGAGCGCATTCAGCGGTTATTGCGGGAGTTGGGAGATACCAGCCAGCGGCAGGCGAAGTTTGTTTGTGCCTTGGCGGTGGCGCAACCCAACGGAGAAATCGCCATCTCCGTGGAAGGCGTTTGCCCGGGAGAAATTCTGCAATCTCCCAGGGGAACTGAGGGATTTGGCTACGACCCCATTTTTTACTTCAATGAAGCGGGGATGACCTTTGCCGAAATGCCGCCGGATATGAAAAAACGCCTGAGCCATCGCTCTCAGGCGTTTGCTAAGTTACTGCCCCAGCTTTCGCAGCTGTTCGAACATCGGTAACATTGATAACATTGGTCCCTGCAATCGTGACTGCGACCAACCTGGGAGTTGGTACCTAATTCAACCAGATTGACTGGCAAATCGACTTAGCAAGTTACTGGACTAGAGAGCTTCTAAGTTTTTTTCGCCGGTACGGATGCGGACAACCTGCCCCACAGAGGAGACAAAGATTTTGCCGTCGCCGATTTCACCAGTACGAGCGGCAGAGATAATTTTATCAACCACCATATCCACTTGGTCGTCTTCCACAACCAGCTCCAATTTGAGCTTCTGAAGAAACTCAACGGTATACTCGGAGCCGCGATAGCGTTCGGTTTGACCTTTTTGGCGTCCAAAACCTCGTACTTCGGAAACGGTCATCCCGACGATGCCCGCGTTTACCAAGGCGATTTTGATTTCGTCCAGTTTAAACGGTCGAATAATCGCTTCTACTTTTTTCAAGTTCTTTACTCCTTAAATCCGTCCGCGACAGTTTTTGCTCGATCCTACCAAGCTTCGCAGTAAAGCTTGGCAGTGTCCAACTTCTTACAAGCTGGGTGCCTACCTATCGCTTCCCCCTATCAGTAGGGTTTTATTTACTATGGCCGGGGCAGTCCCCCGGTTGTCAAGAGAGAAAAATTATCTCTAAGAAGCGATTTATCAGTTTTTTTCGCGGTTAATCTGTATCAAGCTTATCATTTTGTTGGAAATTTCTCGCGATCGCGGTTTCACTGTGGGTAGGTTTGCAAGGTGGGCGGGAAAAATGGGAATGGAAAACTGGGGTCCTCTACCACAAGCTCAAGACAACTCGGATCGTGGAAAACCACTATCGATCGTACCTTTCTATCTTCCCATCTCCCACCCTCCCCAGTGCCCTATTTGCGAACGACCTACATGTCATACTAGAAAGATGGTTTTAGGAAAAGTACCATGGAGTCGAAGAAAATTCTCGTGGCTCTTGACCGTTGTGCTCCAGCGGAAGCTGTCTTCCAGCAAGCTCTGGATATTACCCGACAGGAGAGTGCAACCTTGCTTCTGTTGCACTGCTTGCAGGTAGAACATCCGGCAGAACTTGCTCCCATTATTGGTACGGGGGTTGGCTTGGATCCGAGCAGCAACCGTACGTTTCTACGTTTGGAACAACAGCAACTGCAACAGGAGATTGACAACGTGACTACCTGGCTGCAGGAATTTGCCGCGCGCGCCCTTGCTGAGGGAATTTCTGTGGAAACCCAGCACCAAATCGGCGATCCAGGAGCAACCATTTGCAAGTTGGCTACGGACTGGGGAGCAGATTTAATTATTATGGGCCGTCGCGGCCGTCAAAACTGGCAGGAAATTATTTTAGGGAGTGTCAGCAAATACGTTCTGCACCACAGTCATTGTTCGGTACTAATTGTCCAAGATGCGTCTTGATGGCGTCTGGGTGACCGAGAAATAGAAACATCGTCAACTCACCCTCGACTAAGCTGCTTACCGCATGAATCAGGAGCTTGAAAGCCCTGACTTTTTAAAGCAGGGATGAAAAGCGACCCGTGCGGCTTCAGCCGCCGTCAA
>NZ_LNDC01000112.1 GCF_001870905.1 Geitlerinema sp. PCC 9228 | reverse complement strand
CTACTATCGGCTCTTGGTCTAGCCACTACTACGGGAACCTGGCTGTTCCCAAGCCCCGTCGCTTTAGCGCGGGGTCAGTGACGACACCTTAAAGTTTCCAGGAATGCACTTCCTTTCCACCCCAGAGGGGATTCTCTCCAAAAGCCGTCAATGGGTCAAATATAGCAGAAATTTCTCGATTTGCCCGGCTTCAAGATGTCGAATCTCTCAGTCAACGCGCCTTATATCCAACGTCTCAAGACACTTGGCTTTACGGTGCCTTTCTTGAAAAACCAACAAAACCACCACCAACGCATCCTTGCCCTTGCCAAAGGAATAGGAACTTATACCAAATCCGTACTGCAAAAACCGAACGATCCCCCAAGCTAAAACTTCTTGTTGTCTCTCCCCCTCCTCCCCCTCCTCCCACTCTCCCACTCCTCTATTTTCGTCTCATCTGCCCACCTGACAAACCAAACCTCGGAGGTCAAAGCCCTATGACATCCCCATCACGACTCCAACAAATTTGTGGCTTTTTTAAAAAAACAGTTCAAGTTGCCCAACAGGGATACGCGCAACTCCAGAATGTGTTGAAACCCGGACAACCAGGGAAAACCCCATCGCCAGCCACCACCAGCCAGGCAGCACAAACTTTATTGCTAACCTTACTGCAAGCAGGAGCGGAAGGCGGCGCTGAGGCGGTTTATAAGGTACTGGACGAACGAAACGGCAGGGTAGACCCACAATTACCAGCAGCAGCCAAGGCATTGCTGGAACAGCTAAGCACCGAACAAGACCAAGAATTACAAGATGGTGCCGTCGGACTGATTGAAAACCTGGCAAATCGCCTGCAAGGGTATCCCCGAGGTCGTCAGGGAGAGAACATTACCCTGGCGATTTCTTTGTACGAGTTGGTTTTAGAAGCTCGACCGCGCCATAGCGTTCCCGAAAAACATGCCCAAACCTTGACCAACCTGGGGGTTGCCTACAAAACCCAAGCCGAATTGGGACAAGACCCGGCAGCCAATTTGCAACAAGCCATCCGCCGCGCCTACCGGCAAGCTGAGGAGATTTTCCGGCGTCCGGGACTGGAAAAAAACCTTGCCTCTACCCTGTACAACCTGGGGAATACCTACAGCGACCAAGCCGAATTGGGACAAGACCCGGCAGCCAACTTGCAACAAGCCATCCGCGCCTACCGGCAAGCTGAGGAGATTCGCCGGCGTCTGGAACTGGAAAAAGACCTTGCCCAAACCCTGACCAACCTGGGGAATGCCTACAGCAAGCAAGCCGATTTGGGACAAGACCCGGCAGCCAATTTGCAACAAGCCATCCGCGCCTACCGGCAAGCTGAGGAGATTTTCCGGCGTCTGGAACTGGAAAAAGACCTTGCCACTACCCTGTACAACCTGGGGATTGCCTACGGCAACCAAGCCGAATTGGGACAAGACCCGGCAGCCAATTTGCAAGAAGCCATCCGCGCCTACCGGCAAGCTGAGGAGATTTTCCGGCGTCTGGAACTGGAAAAAGACCTTGCCCAAACCCTGACCAACCTGGGGAATGCCTACCAAATCCAAGCCGACAAAGTGGGAGAAAACGTGGCGGAAAACCGCCGACAAGCTGCCAACTGCTACCGAAAAGCCCTACAATTTGTCCGTCCCCAAATTTTGCCGGTTGACTGTCTCACAGCTGCCCGCGCTTTAGGCAATTTAGGCTTTCGCCAGGGAGACTGGCATCTGGCTTTGGAAGGTTACCGGGATGCCATGGAAGCGATTGAGTACAGCCGTACCCAGCGCCTCAGCAATGCCGAACGTCAGGAAGTGGTGGCTAATTCCATCTATGTCTACGAAAATGCCATCCAAGCTGCCATCAACCGCCAGGAGATTACCACCGCCTTGGAAATTGCGGAACGGGTACGCGCCAAACGCTTGAAAGACCTGATGGCAACTGCCGACCTTTACCAAGATGGCAACATTCCCGAAGAAGTCCGCCAGTGGTTGCAACAGTTGGACCAATTGGACGACCAAATTGCTATCCAACGGCAGCAAATGGACGACAAGGACAACGACGGCAGCGACAACAAACTTAAAACCCGCCAACTCCGGGCTGCCAAGGAGACATCCGACCAGATTCTGCAACTGGAACGGGAAAAACAAGCCATCCTCGATAAAATCAACAGCCGCGACGAAGTCATCGCCAAACTGCGGCAAGTGCAACCGCCGCAACTGCAAGAGTTCCTGCCCCTGCTACAAGATAGCCCCCATGCTGCTTTGCTGAGTTTTTACACCACCAAAAATGACACCCACATTTTTATCCTGCGCGCCGGGGAAACGACGCCCGACTGTTTCACTTGTTCCGGGCAGGGATACCAAAAGCTGCAACAATGGCTGCGGGAGACTTGGGTCAATCCTTACAACAACAACAAAAGCCAGTGGATCCAACAAATGCCCGATATCCTCGCCGAACTATCCCAACGGCTGGATTTGGACCGTCTCATTGCCGAACAACTTGCCGATGTGGACGAACTCATCCTCATTCCCCACCTGTTCCTGCATCAAATTCCCTTTGCCGCTTTGCCCCTTTCTGGGGAGAAAGCCTATTTGGGAGATAAATTCTGCTTGCGGTATGCGCCCAGCTTGCAGGTTTTGGGCTTTTGCCACCGTCGCGGTTCTGTCTCCCAGCGCCACTACGCCACGGTAGAAAACGCTACCAACGACCTGCCCTTTAGTGGTTTTGAAGGCAGCAATGTTGCCCGGCTGTTCCAAATTCCCCCAGAACAACATTTGGTGGGTGAGGAAGCCACTCGCGATGCCTACCGTCGCTTGCTGGCGGAACAGGGAACCACGCATTTGGTGAGCAGCCACCACGCCCAAAGTCGTTTTGACAATCCCGAGGAGTCGGGGTTGAAGCTTAGCGATGGCAAGATTGCTGTTACCCAACTGTTTTCCCCGGGCTGGCGGTTTCCCCAGTTGGAGGAGGTGTACCTTTCTTGCTGCGAAACGGGGCTGTTTGCACCAAAAGGTGCTGTTGACGAACCGGTGGCTGTCAGTACGGGGTTTCTCTGTGCTGGGGCGCGGGGAGTGATTGCCAGTCACTGGTCGATTTATGATTTGTCGGCTGCTCTGCTGTCGGTTCTCTATCACGAACAGCGTCACCAAGGGAAAAACCGTTCTCTGGCTTTGCAGGCGGCACAGCAAAAGATGCGGCAAATGACGGGGGCGGTGTTTAAAAAAGACTACAGCCAGTCTTTACAAAAGCATCTCAAAGAACAAGAAAAGCGGTTGAGACAACAATCGAACCAAAATCAAACGCAAACAGAGTTCAGGAAGATTAAGAATGCGCAAAAAGCCATCAACCGCTATGCCAACGACAAAGGTTGTCCGTTTGACCATCCCGTTCATTGGGCATCTTTGGGTTGTTACGGTTTGCGCTAGCTAGAACCAAATACCGGTACCATTGCGGATGGGATGGTGGAGATTTTGGCGAAGTTTCTTTTCGCGTCGATAGCTTCCTTTGCTGGCTTGCAGGAGTACGGTTGGCGCTCTATAATTGGCTGCAAGTTGCAAGTGTTGGTAGGAAGGTACGGTGACTCAAGATTCTCCCCATCCCATCCACGAGGAGTTAAAGGAAATTTTCCGCCAGGCGTTACGGGCAGAATCCGAAAAGGAACGTGCGTCGCTGATAAGAAAAGGTATCGGTAAGATGAGGGCAGCACCAGATCGTTTGTTTTGGTGTCCCCCCAACCTTGAGGATGAATTGCTATATTTCCAGGCGGTGGATGACGCTTGGGATTATATCGAAAGAAAAATTCACGGGGATATTCGCGGTAAGGGAACGACGGAGGAAAAAAAGTACGATCCGGATAAGGGTGATGCCAGTCCGATTACGCTTTGGAATAGACGCTGTGAAAAGGTATACAGAGGTCTCCAGCAAGACCAACCGCAGTTTGTTAGCATTGATGCCAGAACGGGAGAGGCTTTCAATATTGAGGAGGTTCCCCAGCCAGCTTCTAACCAACCTTCTGTGTCTGAACTGCTGGAAAGGGTGCGCCAAGTTTTGGAAGAGGATGCTGAGGGCAAGTACAAAAATAGCTATGTTCGCAAAACGCCACCACCGCCTATTACTGCCCAACAGGTGTTTTTAGAAATTTACCGACGCTGTGTTGCGGGGGAACAATGGACGATTCAACTGTTGGCGGAACATTTTGAGGTGAAGGAAGGAACGATGAATTCTGCCTGGTCCAGAAAATTAAGGCCTTTATTGCAAGAAGTTTTTAATTATGTTGTCTAGGGGGTGTTGGTTGGCAGGCAATCGATTTTTTTAGGTTCTAGAAATGATGAAAATGATGAAGTTATACGAAATCTGCTCTAGCAAACCCCGAAATGTGAAAGAACCCCCTGTAGTCCCCCTTGTAAAGGGGGACGGTTAAAGTTAAGTTGATTAAGTTTATGGTTTCTAGGTTTCGGATTTGGCAAACCCCGAAATGTGAAAGAACCCCCTCTAGCTTGTAAAGGGGGACGGTTAAAGTTAAGTTGATTAAGTTTGTGGTTTCTAGGTTTCGGATTTGGCATGAATAAGAGTTATTCCAATTTTTTGGAGGTTTTTCGATGAATACGCAACAATTTGCCCAATTGGTTCCTATTCCCCCAAGTATCCAAGAACAGATTATGAAGCTTGGTTCCCAGGTACAGCCGGAACGCGCTACGGAGGTTTGTCGGCGTGCCATTGCGGTTTGGGTGGTTTCTCGCTATCTGAATCGTTTTGGTTACGGTTGCGATTACCAGCAAAGCAGTTGTTGGAATGTGGTTACGGCTTTGCTGACGGATTTGGCGGATTTGGAGGTTTTTGAGGGCGATCGCTTTTTGGGTATGGTAGAATGCATTCCTATGGCTAGCGATGCGGAAACCTTAGAAATTCCGGAACAGGCGGTCATGAGCGATCGCATTGCCTACATTGCTGTAGAAACGAATGCGGACAATACGTGGGGAGCCATTTTGGGATTTACGCCGGCTTTGGAGGTGGAGTTCCCGGATTTGAGCATTCCTCGCGAAGACCTTCTGTCGGAAGAGAAGCTATTGGATTTGCTGGAAATGGCGGATCCTCTGGCAGAAGAATCGCTATTTTCGGAGTTAAAATCCTATTGGCATCGTTGGGATGAAGAGCAGCGTTTGGCGATTGTGGCTCAGTTAGAACGAGCTTTGCTTTTGGAGTCGGATGAGAGTTTCCAGGTGGAATCGGCTGCCCAAGAGTTGGAGTCTTTGCTTGCCCAATCTGCGGAAACGGAGGAGAAAGAAGAGGTAGTTTTGATTCGGGAAGGTGAAGACAGTAGCGATCGCGCCGAGTTGCGATCGATTGTACAACGTATTTTCCAATCTTTGCGAGAAAATTTAGATTGACTGCTCCCCTCTCTAAAGAGCCAAAACCCTCGTAGGGTGGGCATCGCCCACCCCACAGCATTGCTCCCCCACAGAAAAATTTTCCCTTAAATGCATAAAAATTCCCCTAGTCAGCGTGGAAATAGTGAAAGCCAAAAATCACACTCTACTGGGGGACATTATGACTGCAAATTCCAAAAACTTACCGCTTCCCGATCCAAAAGAAAAAGAACAAGCCCAACAAGTAGCAGCAACGCTACGGGAAGAAGATCCCAAACTCGCCCAACCCGCCCAACCACGCAGCCAAGTTCGCATTTGGGTGGATAACACTTGGCAAACAGTTACCAAACCGGTTCGATTTGTCAAAAATTTGCTGCTAGCCAATCCGCGCGAGTTCCACGGCAAACACTACGTCACCGGCGAATTGGAAGAACATTCCCAGCTGACGGCACGGGTGATTAGCGTGGGCAGTCTTTTTAACGCCATTACCAACCAACCGCTGTTGTTTTTCGCTTTTAAGGATTTTGGCGGTGGTCCTGCCGTAGGCGCTAGTGTAGTTCTTAATCTGCTGATTGTCAAGTTTACCAACGACAACGGTACGGCGGTGGCAGGGCGCAAACACAAAAATCTCGCTTGGAGCCGGGCAGGTGCTGCTGCTATGGTGGCGATGAGTGTTTTACAATCGGTGGCTGCTGGTGTAGGCATGGAAGCCATGAACAATCGCCCGCAACTGGCGCGAATGAAGGCGGAGAACTTGATTGCTGAGAAAACTCAGAAAATTCAGGAGATACCAGCGACCACTGAGCAGGCACGAAAAGCCCGCGAAGCCTACGAAAGGGCACGTGCCAAACTGGAACGCTTGCCCAAAAGCGACCCGGAATGGGATGCAACTTATGTGGAATTGTACGGTCGTTGGTCAGAACGCAATAAGGATTGGAGTCAGGTGCCAACGGAGAATTTACCCCTGGAACAACGGAAGTTGCGTTTGGAAAAACGAGCGAGCCAACAGAAACGACAAGCACAAAAGGAGTGGAATCAAAAGTTAGCCAAACGCGGAGAAATTGGGGATGATGTGCTGTTTTTGCAGCAGGAACTGCCGCAGTTGTTCCAACGACATTTTAATGACAGCTACCAACTCACATCTGGTACGGAAACGGTGCGTTTGGCGGCTTTAAATTTGTACGATAAGCTAAAAACTGGCGATGTTGCGGGATTGGGCTTTCCGATGTTTTTTGCTTTGCTTTCGGTGGTGACCAGTGGTGCGGCTTGTTTGCTGACGCTGACTCACGCGCAACGGGAAGATGTGGCTATGTCTCGCGATGCAGCGGTGGGCGAGGCGATTGATGCCTATTTTGAGTATTTGATTGCTGCTGCGGATGATGGGGAGTCGGAGGCGGAATCCCCAGATGATTGATAGGGAGATTTCTTCAAACTGACCTATGCTTTTTATGCCCTGAAGAAATTTTTGAGCCATTTGCATAAAAAGTCAGTTTTTTGTCGTAGTTATTATAAAGCGATCGCGTGGCATGATGCCAAAAAAGCGATCGCGGACCCTTGAACCTATGAGTGAAAGGAAAGTGGTGCCCATGCAAGCTCCCCAAGAACAACCCAATGGCCAACTGGAACGCTCTCCCCATCTGACGCCAGTTGAACGCCCGGAAAAAAGCCACCAGCCTGCCCCGCAGGAGAAAAAACCAGCCGTTAGCGATCGCACAGTCCTACTTCGCTCTCAAAAACAATATCACCAAAGTGGCAAGTGCCCTAATGTCTTGGCGTTTTTGGAAGTTGCCCGTTTGGTTCGTCAGCGCAAATTCATCAGTCCCAAACATGCTCAATACTTGTATGAGGAGCTAGATAGAATTGAAGAAGCGATCGCTTTGCCAGTAGAACAACTTGCCCACCTCACCCACCAATTGGCAAACCAAGTAAAAAACCAAGAAACGCCCATGCCAGAACAGGGATTTGAAATTGCCGAGACAGTCAGGCAACTGTTCGACCCCATAGACCGACTCACAGCCATAGCGCGGAACCATCTCGACCCGCCAGAACCAGGGGTTGAAGAAGGATTTGCCCTTTGCTACATGGATACAGTCAAGCGCGTTAACGATTTGCGCCACAGTTTGTCTCATTTAACCGAAAAATTCCGTCCCCAACAACTGCAACAGCAATTCACCTGCCATCCCCACACAGACCTACAACGTCTTGTTCTAGACAATACCATTTACGAACTGTACTACGCCGCCCAAGTGCTGATTCCCCGGCTACGCAGCAATATTGCCCGTAAGGTACCGAACCTCTGGGGGTCCGTTGTTGAGGAACAGGAATAATCCCAACCCCCATGTTTCCACACCACCAATTCCCCGTAGGGGCAACCCCCCGTGGTTGCCCCCAACCCCCCGTGGTTGCCTCCAACCCCCATGTTTCCACACCACCAATTCCCCGTAGGGGCAACCCCCCGTGGTTGCCTCCAACCCCCCGTGGTTGCCCCCAACCCAAATCGCTGAGAACTATCCCAAAAAAACCATTGTACAACTGCAAAAGGAGAAAGACACCATGTGGAAAACCTTAAAATCTATCTTGTCCAAAAGAGATTCCCAACGGTCCAATATTGATTCGGATTTACCCAAAACTCCCATGACGGCGCAGGATTTTCGGAAACGCTTGGAAGCGGGAGAACGACGGTTTGAACGGTTGCTGTTAGCCAATATCGATTTGCGAGGATTGGATTTGACAAATTTGGTTTTAACCGATAGCGAACTCATCGGCTGCGATTTGAGCTATACGTGCCTTCTCTATGCTAATTTTAGCCGCAGCATCCTTGATTTTAGCAATGCCAAACATGTGTTTGCCGAGGGAAGCAATTTTTCGGAAGCCAGTCTGGTTGGCTGCAATTTATCTCAGGCTTATGCTGCCCACGTGAATTTTAGCAATGCGAATTTGAGTCAATCCAATTTCACTTGGGCTGATTTGCGGGGTGCCAATTTGGCAGATGCGAATCTTTCCCAGGTGAATCTGGCGACGGCGAATTTAGATGGCGCGAATTTGGAGAATACGGCAGGTAAGAATATGTATTTGAAGATGTTGCGTTTGTCGGTGGGTTCCAGCGTTATCAGGCGCAAGTCGCGTTAGTGCTTCGCAAGGGGCAACGCCACCTCCGATTGCCCCGACAGAATTTTTTGGTGGTTATGTTATGAGTTTGGTATGAATAGAATGGCAAAAGAAACAGATTGGCCTTGCTGGCAAAAAATAATGGATGATACCTATACAATTTACACCAATCGACTGGCTGAAATGACCGCAACGGCAGCCTATACTTCCCAAGTAGACCACTTGCAGAAGTCGTCGAAGTTTCGCCGTAGTGACAACCATGGTTGGGAAGCAGTTGCATTTCCCGGCTATACGGTAATTACTTCCCCCTGGGAAGAAGCGTCGGAAAATGAAGGGTTTTATGCTGGTTTGTGGGAATTGCAAAAGGTTCTGGCAGAAGAATTGTTTGCGGGAATGATGGTTTCTCTGCCGCCGGCTAGTTTTCATCTGACGTTAGCCGATTTGATTTGCGATGATGGCTATCGGCAGGCGGTGGCAAGTTATCCCAATTTTGAGGAAAGATTGCAAGAATCTATTCGGGATAGCTTTCAGGAATATAAATCTCTGGGGGATTCCTATCCGAATTATTGGCGGTTTGGAGGGATTATCGTGATGCCGAGTGCGGTTGGGGTGGCGTTGTTGCCTCGAGATGGGGTTTCTTATCAGCGGGTTGTGGCGTTGCGCCGTTGTATTTATGGGAATGCTGGTGTGATGGGGTTGGGGATTGCCCAGCAGTTCCATTTTACGGCACATATTACGTTGGGCTATTGGGGAGAGGTTTTTCTAAATAGCGATCGCGATTGGCTTGGCTGGCGGCTATCTCGTTTAAATGAATGGTGGTTGGATAATTATCCCAGTTCTTTTTGGATAAAACAGGCGGAGTTGCGCAAGTTTGACGATATGACTTGTTTTTATCGGGATTCCCATTTTCCGATTGTGGCTTTGTGAATCGATATTTTTGATGTTGTAGCAACCACAATTATGGGGCAACCACAATTAGGGGGCAACCACAATTAGGGGGCAACCACAATTATATGGGGCAACCACAATTATGGGGCAACCACAATTAGGGGGCAACCACGGGGGGTTGCCCCTACAGGGAATTTTTGGTATCAAAAAATTGGATTTCTTAGAAAGAAAATGGGATTGGGAACTTGTTTGGTGCCGGGGTCGATCGTGGCTAGAATAATTGTGATATGATACGGAATCTGTACTGTAAAGACTCGCAAGTTATCGTCGGTTGGAACCCCCTGTAGTCCTCCTTGTAAAGGGGGACGGTTTTGGTTATATTTGTGGTTTAGAAATATCGGATTTGATATGATTTATGGTGGGATTTCTTTTTTGTTGGTTGTTAAGGAGGAATCTTATGAAACCGGAAGTTCGCGATCGCATGGAAGTCGTTCGCGGCGATATTACCCAAATGAAGGTGGATGCGATTGTCAATGCGGCGAATTCTTCCCTGTTGGGTGGGGGTGGTGTCGATGGTGCTATCCATCGCGCGGCTGGTCCGCAGTTACTGGAGGAATGCCGGAGGTTAGGTGGATGTTCTACTGGGGAAGCTCGAATCACCAATGGCTACAATCTGCCGGCGCGTTATGTGATTCATACGGTGGGTCCGGTTTACGGGAAAAATCCCAATGATGGGGATTTGCTGGCAAATTGTTATCGGAATAGCCTGCAATTGGCTGTGGAAAATGAGGTAAAAACCATTGCTTTTCCGGCGATTTCCTGTGGGGTTTATGGGTATCCCATCCGTGAGGCGAGTCAAATTGCTGTGGATACGGTGGCGGCGTTTTTAGAAGGACATCCGGAAATAGAGAAAGTTATTTTTGTGCTGTTTTCCGAGCAGGATAAAAAGGTTTACGCAAATACCTTTGCCCAAGAATAAGTTTTTACCAGATGCGATCGCGAAATGTATCTCACGATAAGCGCAAGTGGCGGGTGGCGAAAATGGCTGCTTGGGTGCGATCGCGCAAATCCAACCGATGGAGAATGCTGTTGACGTGGTTTTTCACCGTGCGTTCGGAAATGTAGAGTTGGCTGGCAATTTCGCGGTTGCTGTATCCCTGAGCAATAAGCCGCAATACCTCTCGCTCTCGCGGCGTTAGCAATTCCAATGCCGGTGGGTCGTCGGCTGGTGGTGGGGCAGCCATAGCTTTTTCAAACAACCCCGGTCCGAGCTGTGTATACCCTTTGTAAACCGCTCGAATGGCTTCTGCAAGTTCTTCTGATGGCGTATCCTTGAGCAAATATCCCTTGGCCCCGTAGCGCATGGACTGGGAAACATATTCATCATCATCGAAAGTAGTCAGTACCAATACTTTAATCTCTGGGGCGCGTTCGTACAGGTGGCGGGTGGCGGCAACCCCATCCATGACAGGCATGCGTACGTCCATCAATACCACATCCACTTGCAAAGCGATCGCTTGTTCTAGGGCAATTTGACCGTTTTCTGCTTCTCCAACTACTTCCAAATCGGGTTTGGCTTGCAGCAGGCTGCGCAACCCTTCGCGAACGATGCTTTGGTCGTCTGCCAGCAACAGTTTAATCACTGCTTTCTCCCTCCTGGGGAACGGTCACGCGAATTTGACATCCCCGACCGGGTTGGCTGTGTAAGGTCAATCGACCGCCGAGGGCTTCCGCGCGTTCCCGCATGCTTTGCAATCCAAATCCGGTGGTATTGGCGCTGGGGTCGAACCCGCAGCCATTGTCTTCGACAAGCAAGGAAATTTCGGTTGGATTGTCGATGACATGCAAGCGTACTCGGTCGGCATCGCTGTGTTTGGCAATGTTGGTGAGGGCTTCCTGGAGAATTCGATAAATTGGCGCGATCGCTTCTGCGGATAGTTGAGAACGAACCCGCATATCTGTATCAATTTGAATGTTGTGATTGGCGGTAAATTCTTCAGTTAGATAAGCGATCGCAGCGGGCAAATCTTTCTGTTTGAGGGGGTTTTGACGTAGGGTAGCCACGGATTGACGGACGCTTTGGAGGGCTTCGCGCCCCAAGTCTCGTGCCTTTTGCAAGCGATCGCGAATATGGCTCGCATTGTCTGGTAACAGCATGGCTACGTTTTCCAATTGTATGCTTTGAGCAGCCAAGGCATGACCCACCGAGTCGTGAATTTCCCGGGCAATGCGATTACGTTCTTGCAAAGTAGCTTGATTCTCGATGGTGAGGGCATATTGACGCAGGCGACGGTTGGCGCTGGCAAGTTCTTTGCGGCTGCGCGATTCTGCCACGACAGAACTCACTAGCAACAGCACAAATCCCAACACCAGGGCAAACAACAAGGCCATATTGAACGTTAACCCAAATAAGAAATTCTGCAATAGGTCTGCGGGCAGTCGCCGTATCGCTGGCGGTAGCGGTCTGCCGAGGGGAATTCCGAACGGACGAATACCGAGAAGTGACAGCAACGACATGGATAAAAACGACCCGTATGCCATGGCAGCAACCACCAAACGACCACCCCAACGAAACATTAGACAGGCGCGAATCACCACCACCAGCAACAAGGCGGTAAACAAAATATGTCCGCGACCGCCTAACATGACTGCCAGCCAACTTAATCCAAATCCTACCACGGTATACAAAACTTGTGCGAATCGCGATGCCACGGGAAAACGCCATCCCATCAATCCTAAAGCGGCGATGGCAGTGGTGGCAGCAAGTCTATATGGCGCGCGGTCGATGGAGAAGCGGTGGTGGGGTGGATGGGGAAGGGGTAGGGAAAAGAAGACCATTAGCAGGGCAATTCCCAGCAAAATCCACTCCAGATAGAGCAACAGGCGAAACGGATGGCTTTGGCGAAACAGTTTTTGCACGGTTGTTTCCACAAATCGCTTTTATGTTGGCAAACTAGAATCTTAGAGGGAAAATTTCTCGTCAGGCAATAGAGCCAAGGTTTCAAATCGATTTGGAACTTTGGTTCTAGATGGTTTGGGAATTGCGATCCAAGCGGCTGTGGGATGGTTTTGCTTAGGATAGAGATGTTTGCAAGCTAGCGACCTGCATGTCGTTTGCTGTTCGTAGGAGACCGATACCATGAAGTTACGCCATATCTTTTTACTTTCTGCGATTCCAGTTCTTTTTGCTGTGGGAATGCCGGCGGTACAGGCGCAAAACTGGGATGCTGATGATTCTCAAATCCTAACACAAAGGGGTCCGGGTAATGGACATCGCGGCGATCGCTTTGAGAGGTTTATCGACCAGTTAGACCTCAGCGAGGAACAAGTTGACCAAATTCGTGCCATCCGGGAGGAATCTCGCGAGGAAGCCGACGAATTGCGATCGCAATTGCAACAAGAACGCGATAAAATGCAGTCTCTACTTTCCAGCGATGCCGGCAACGACCAGTTGATGGAACAACACGAACAAATGCAACAGTTGCGGCAGCAAATGGGAGACCATCGTTTTCAAACCATGCTGCAAATTCGGGATGTTCTCACTTCCGAACAAAAAGCACAACTGGCAGAGATGATACAGCAGCGTCGCGAACGATTTGGCGAACGTCGCCGCAATTTCCGCCGTTAAACTGAATTTTGATGGTAGCTCGACTGTCGTTTTCTGCTATTCTATAGCTAGATGGGGCAGTCGAGACACTTGATTGGGCGATCGCTACTGGAATGGATTGGGGAACTGGCACAATTTAGGACATATAAAAATATGAGCGATGCGATCGCCTTTTTCATGGAAGTTCACCAAGATTTGCCCCGGGAAGGTCCGGGTAGTTTTGCTTCTACGCAAAAGGCCTTTTCCATGCTTTCTGGTTTGCCACAGACACCGCGAATTCTCGATATTGGTTGCGGACCGGGACAGCAAACGCTGGATTTGTTACGCTTAACGCGCGGTACCATTGTTGCCATCGACAATCATTTGCCGTATATAAATAAACTCATAATGCGATCGCAAGCAGAAGGGTTTGCCGAACGTATTGATGCCAGATGTCAAGATATGTTTGATTTGGATTTGGGTAGGGAAGGTTTCGATCTTATTTGGGCGGAGGGGGCGATTTATATTCTTGGCTTTGAAAGGGGATTGTCGGAGTGGAAACGCTGGTTAAACCATCCCGGATATATGGCGGTTACCGAACTGACTTGGCTAACCTCAAAGCCATCGCCAGAAATTCAAAATTTTTGGCAGGCAAACTATCCCGCCATGCAAACCATTGAGGAAAATTTACAAACCATCAAACGCGCTGGATACGAAACTATTGGCTATTTTTGTTTACCCGAATCTGATTGGTGGGATGATTACTATACACCTTTAGAAAGCAGGGTACACCTGTTGCAAGAAAAATATGCGGCACAACCAGAGGCGTTAGAGATTCTTCGCAGCGAACAACAGGAAATTGACTTGTATAGAAAATACAGCCATGAATACGGTTACGTTTTTTACGTGGTTTTTCCCAAAGCCTAGAGCTATTTTTGCAAGATAGAAGCTTATCTGAATTTATTCTAGCGTTTCCGAGATCAAATCTCGATCGACGCCTGCAGGCGCAAACTTTTCTAGCCTAACGCCCCATTCGTCAAACAAACGGGCCGAGACAACGGTAGGATAGAGAAAGGTTGCACGACGCACTCTTGTCGTTATTGCTAAGGATATTTTAGATACTTCGCATCTATGCAAACCACGTCTAATTCCATTACTGAAATTGCCCAACAAACCCGCACCCACGCTCGCCAACTGGCAGTTTTGCCCACAGAAGCCAGAAACGATGCGCTAGAAGCGATCGCGCAGGCTTTAGAAGCGGCATCTGAGGAAATTTTGGCGGCCAATGCCGAAGACTGCCGGCAAGCAGAGGCAGAAGGATTGTCCAAACCCCTCTACAATCGCTTAAAACTCAATGCTACCAAACTCCAAGGCGCGATCGCTGGCGTACGCAATGTCAAAACCCTGGAAGACCCGGTAGGGAACGTACAGATCCACCGGGAACTTGACACCGGCTTAATTCTCAAACGGATAACCTGCTCTTTAGGCGTATTGGGTGTTATTTTTGAATCGCGTCCGGATGCGGTCATTCAGATTACCAGTTTGGCGGTTAAATCCGGCAATGGAGTGATTCTCAAAGGCGGTCGGGAAGCGATTCGTTCCTGTCAAGCCATCGTGCAAGCCATCGTTCGAGGGTTGGAAAAAACGGCTATCGACCCGGCTGTGGTTCAATTGCTAACCAGTCGGGAACAAATTCAGGAATTGCTGCAACTGGATGAATATGTGGACCTAATTATTCCTAGAGGGTCCAATTCCTTCGTGCGGTTTGTTCAAGAAAACACCCAAATTCCGGTTTTGGGTCACGCCGATGGTATTTGTCACGTATACCTCGATCGCGCCGCCGATTTGGAAAAAGCTACTAGCATTGTAGTGGATTCCAAAACCCAATATCCCGCCGCTTGCAATGCTGTGGAAACTTTGTTGGTTCACACAGATATCGCCAACTCATGCTTGCACCAAGTGGTACCAGCTTTGCAACACAATGGGGTCACTTTAAAAGCAGATGATGCCGTACGGGAAATCATGCCCCAGCTAGCGGCAGCAACCGAAGAAGATTGGTCTACCGAATACAGCGATTTGGTTCTGTCTATTAAAATGGTAGATTCTATAGATCGAGCGATGGTACATATCAACCAATACGGTTCCGGTCATACCGAGGCCATTGTCACCGAAGACCCGCAAGCTGCCAAAACCTTTTTAGCTCAAGTAAATTCTGCTGGGGTCTTTCACAACTGTTCCACCCGATTTTCCGATGGCTACCGCTACGGATTTGGTGCGGAAGTGGGCATTAGTACCCAACAAATGCCGCCGCGGGGTCCAGTTGGTTTGGAAGGGTTGGTTACGTACAAATACCAATTAACCGGTGACGGTCACGTAGCCGCTACGTACAGTGGTGCCAATGCCAAACCTTTCTCCCATCGAGAGCTATCTTAAGATTGCTCTAAACAATGCTGCGGTCGGGTTTTTTTGGCACCATTCTATCCCCAAGGCGATCGCCAATTTTCAATGTAGGATAGGATACGATGGAAGCATGTCACTAGTTTGTTGCCAAATGGGTGCGATCGGTTCGGATTTTCCAGGGAAAACTGTAGTAAAACAGGAACTACTGCCAAAATTTGGCTTTCTTGGTCATTGTTTTGCAAAATTGCGTAGGAGGATGTAATGCCTGCCGAGCCATCCATCTCAGATCGGGAACTCAATCAAGATTTGGACTTGGTCGATCGCCTCAGCCCGAGTGCGATGGACCAAATTATGATTTATCTGGCGTTTAGCGCCATGAGAACTGGCGGTCACCGCCACGGGGCGTTTTTAGATGCGGCAGCAACGGCTGCCAAATGTGCCATTTACATGACCTACATCGAGCAAGGTCAAAATTTGCGCATGACCGGGCACTTGCACCACATCGAACCCAAACGGGTGAAAGCGATTGTGGAAGAAGTGCGCGAAGCCCTTACTCAGGGAAAATTGCTGAAAATGTTGGGGTCGGCGGAACCCCGCTATTTGATTCAGTTTCCCTATGTGTGGTTGGAGAAATATCCCTGGAAACCTGGAGAACCAAGGGTTCCTGGCGATCGCTTACCCCTGCCAGAAAAGCGGTATCTAGAGCAAAAGCTACCCGCGGATATCCCCAACGCCCAATTTATTAATTCTTTCCAGTTCATGGAACTGATTGAATTTCTACACGCACGTTCCCAGGAAGATTTGCCCGAGGAACGATGCATTCCCCTCAGCGAAGCCCTCGCCGAACATATCAAACGCCGGCTGATTCATTCCGGCACGGTGACCAAACTGGATTCTCCCTGGGGAACGCCTTTGTATGCCCTCACCCGCGCTTCCTACACGCCGGTGGATGACGAGGAACGCACCTACGTCACCATTGAGGATACGGCGCGTTTCTTCCGCATGATGAAGGGGTGGGAACAACACCATCCTAAGGTTATGCGGGTTTTGGAAGAGTTGGATATTCCCGAAGACCGCATGGAGGAAGCTTTCCAAGAATTGGACCAAATCGTGCGTGCTTGGGCGGATAAGTACCACCAACAGGGCGGTACCCCCATGGCTTTGCAAATGGTGGTGGGAGAGCAAGACAAGGACCTCATGGGTCACTCATAAACCACCCAAGAGTTGCTAGCGAAGAGGAATATGGCACTGACGGACATCACCAACCCCACCCCAGAATCGGAGGATAAAGCGCTGTTGCACTTACTGCAGTTGGTGAGTCCTGGGTTGCCTGTGGGGGCATACAGTTACTCGGAGGGATTGGAAACTTGGATAGCTGCCCACAAAATTGTTGATGGGGTGAGTTTGCACGCTTGGTTGCAGCACCAACTACAATATGGGTCCGTTCGTATCGATACGGCAGCGATGCTGCGGGGCTATCGGGCTGTGGTGGCGGGCGATCGCGCGGGGTTGTGTTTTTGGAACCACTGGCTGTCGGCTACCCGAGAAACGGAAGAACTGCGACAGGCAGCCTGGCAAATGGGTAAATCTCTGGCGGATTTGCTGGCCGCGATCGCCCCTACGACCCAACCGTGGCTGGATGCTTGCGAATCTCCCCGCAATTTTGCTCTTGTCTTTGGCATCGCTGCCGCCACCTGGGGCATTGACGAACATCACGCTACCCTGGGGTACCTGCACGCTTGGAGCAGCAATTTGATTCACGCTGGGGTACGCCTGATTCCTATTGGACAAACAACCGCTCAAAAAATTACCTATCAGCTCAGTTCTGATATAGAAAAAGCAGCCCACGCGATCGCCGCTCTCCCAAACGACGATCTCGAAAGCTGCACCTGGGGATTATCGTTAGCCAGTATGCAACACGAAACGCTGTATTCACGTCTGTGTCGCAGTTGAGTCAGAAAACTACGCCAGTAGGTAACGACGAAAGGTTAACATTGTTCCATAGGCAGATCCAAACAAGCGAACGACAACGTAGATTCCCTTCCCACCCACCCACCCAGGAAGCAGGAAGCAACTAGAACATAAACGTGGTGCGGATCGTTCCTAAGATTGTATCGTCGGCATCATCTTCCCCATTGGGAGATGTCAGCCAGACCACACCAGGCGTAATGGAAATATTGTCGTTGAGCCGGTAGCGGTAAAATCCTTCCACATGCCAGGCAACATCGTCAGCATTAGGTTCGGCAGCACTGCCGTTGAGACCACCGACATAGGGTTCTGCCCCCACAATCAAGCCGGCAAGATTGCCTTCTTGTCCCAAATCAGGAAATGCCAAACCCAAACCGTAATACCAAATTTCCGCATCATCGCTGCCTTCGGTTTCGGAGGCATCCGTGTATCCACCAAAGGCATTCATTACAAAGCGAGAAGACAAGCGCCAAGACCCTTGCAAACCAAAGGAGTTGGTAATGGTCGCAGCACCAGCGCCAAAGGGTTGAACGCCGTTGTTGGTCCCAACGCCCAAATCGAAGATGGCCGTATCGCTGCCTCGTTCGCTAAAGTAAGCATTTACGTAAGTAAAAGCCAGTTGAATATCGTCGGTGGGTTCAAAAGTAATTTGTCCCAGGGCAGAATATTCACCGTTAAACAAGCCCGTTCCTAGACCGGAGTCAGAAGAATCGCCACCAAAGTAACCGGCGGAAATGGTCAGTTGGTCGCTCAGTTGGTAGTTGGCACCAATACCGCCACCGGCCGCCAAGCCGATTTTGTAGATGGGACTCGATTCACCAAAGCTGGTGAGGGCGTTGTTGGCACCGGTGAAACCTTCCAATTCCGGGCTAATGGTGGGTACGAAGTCCTGCCATAAGGGGAATGCCGCGGGCAAATATACTTGAATTTTATCGCCGATGGGGAAATAGTATGCCATCCAACCTAGCTCGAAGCTGTTGCCGCTGTCGAAATTATATGTAAAAGCTCCTTGGTTGGTCCCCCCGACAAATTCGGCATTGCCGGCATCCAAACGTACGTTCAACTGGTCTCTGCCGGTGAAGCTGGCAACAAAGTTCAAACGCGCCCGACCTTGGAAGACGGTTTGGGTGTCTCGGTCGTCGTTGAAAGAGTCGCTGAGGGCAAAGACAGCTTCGCCGCTGAGTTTGGTGGTGGTGGAGAATTGGTTGGCTTCTAGTTCCGCGGTGCGCGCTTCCAAACTATCTACACGACCGCGCAAGGTAGCCAGTTCGGCTTGGAATTCTTCTTGCAGCCGTTGCAGGGTAGCTAGGTCTTCTTGTCTTACGAGGTCGGCGGTACTTTGTTCGATGAGCTGGGTCATCACTTCCATACAGGCATTCAAGCCAGCAGCAAATTCGTAGCGCGTCATGGCTCGGTTGCCCCGGAAGGTGCGATCGGGATAGCCGGCAATACAGCCGTAACGTTCGACTAAAGATTGCAAAGCCTGAAATGCCCAGTCGGTGGGTTGTACGTCTCGTAGCTGGGAAACGGAGGTAACTTGAGATAGCTCGTCATCTGCAAAATTTGGTGTAGATGCTTGTTGTTGTAACTCGGAAACAGGCGTTGGGTCTGCTGCTGTTGCTGGGAGGACGTACAAACTGGGAATTGCCAGAGCTGCTGGCGCGATCGCCGCGATCGCTGGGAATCTGTGGAACATAGTTCCTCTCCTCACACAATAAAAAGATTCTCGGTACGGGGTCAGAAACGATTAAGTCTTGGTTAAGATACGAGAAAATTCTAGGGGAAAGAAGTATTTGGGGCTACAAAAATGCAGGAAAATTCTCTAAGTGTCAAAAATTTCTATATATTCGATCTGAATTGGTTTGTTTCGTGTAGACAATATATATGTTTTCTTTCAAAAAAAGATGCGATCGCTGAGAGAAAAATCGATCGAAATTCAATCCTATGAAAAATTTGGCTTTCTGGTGGAGGCGAATGGCTGTTTTACCGTCGCGCAGCCCCAATCATTTCGATAAAATACAGTATGAAGCTCAACCGCCAGACATCGATTTTTTAGATTTTCTTTGTAATTGTATAATTTTTAACAGCTCGCCAATGGCTTATCCTACTAGATAAAGAAATGGAGGGAAATAGAGATGGCGAACGTACTGCGAATTGGTGTTGCCGGTCCTGTGGGTTCTGGAAAAACGGCGTTGGTGGATGCCCTATGCAAAGCTTTGCGATCGCGCTACCAAATTGCGGTGGTCACCAACGATATTTACACCCGAGAAGACGCGGAATTTTTGGTGCGATCGCAAGCCTTAGAAGCCCACCGCATTCAAGGGGTGGAAACCGGCGGCTGCCCCCATTCCGCCATTCGCGAAGATGCTTCCATGAATTTGGTTGCGATCGCGCAGTTGGAAGAACAATTGTCCGATTTGCAGTTAATTTTCATCGAAAGCGGCGGTGACAATCTGGCAGCCACCTTCAGTCCGGAACTTGCCGATTGTACCATTTACGTCATCGACGTAGCTGCCGGCGACAAAATCCCCCGCAAAGGCGGTCCTGGCATTACCAAATCCGATCTGTTGGTTATCAACAAAACCGACCTGGCACCCTACGTGGGCGCAGATTTAGCGGTGATGGAACGGGATGCCCAAGCCATGCGTGGCGAAAAACCGTTTGTTTTTACCAATTTAAAAACCCAAACCGGTTTGGAAAAAGTCGTAGAATTTATAAATAACTTAATCGTTATATCGCAATCAAAACCAATTGAAACCAACCAACAAACTTGAAGGATGGTGGCGGCAAAATTGCTGGGAAAATGCCCCAGTTAAGGGAAGAGTTTGATTTTTTGTATCGTAGAATACATTATTTTTCCAGCACTCCATCATAGGATTGACAACCAATCGATAAGTTTTTTTGCGGCGATCGCGCCATCTATCCTTAGCCAAAAACTGGAAAAAAGCGATCGCCATCCTAGGCAAAAAGAACCCCCTTTTTTCTTCAAAAAATCCAAGTAGAAAAAACCGATTGCAGGAGCCAATCCAGCAGCGGCAAAGCCAAAAGTCCAGCATCTCAAAACCGCACCCAACCACAAACATTTTTGCTTGGGAGCAATGAAAAGATAGGAGCAAAAAATCAATATGGCTCGTAGATTCAACCGACGTAAATTTCTACTATATGGTTCTGCTAGTTTGGGCGCTAGCCTCTTTTTAAAAGCCTGTGGTGGCGGCACCGATACAACCGCCGGCAACAACGGCGAAACCAGCGACACCAGCACCGAAACAGCAGCCACAACTGCCAGTGGCGATACCATCAAGGTAGGCATTTTGCACTCCCTTAGCGGTACCATGGCTATTAGCGAAACCACCGTGGTGGATGCGGAAATGCTAGCCATTGAAGAAATCAATGCCGCCGGCGGTGTCTTAGGCAAACAAATCGAACCCATCAGAGAAGACGGTGCTTCCGACTGGCCAACCTTTGCCGAAAAAGCCAGCAAGCTAATCGAACAAGACAAAGTCGCTACCGTCTTTGGCTGCTGGACATCCGCCAGTCGCAAAGCGGTTAAACCGGTGTTTGAATCCAAAGACCATATGCTGTGGTATCCCGTGCAGTATGAAGGTCAGGAATGTTCCAAAAACATCTTCTATAGTGGTGCGGCCCCCAACCAGCAAATTCAGCCAGCAGTAGACTGGCTTTTAGAAAACAAAGGCAACCAGTTCTTCCTCATCGGTTCTGACTACGTATTTCCCCGCACCGCCAACACCATTATCAAGCAACAACTCAAAGCCAAAGGCGGCGAAACCGTTGGCGAAGATTATTTGCCCCTGGGAAGTACGGAAGTAACCCCGATTATCACCAAAATTCAAACTGCTTTACCCGATGGTGGCGTAATTTTTAATACCCTCAACGGCGATAGCAACGTTGCTTTCTTCAAACAAATGCAAGGTGCTGGTTTGACACCAGATAAATATCCGGTTATGTCGGTGAGCGTTTCCGAAGAAGAAGTGCGTCAAATCGGCAGAGAGTTTGTACAGGGTCACTACGCCACCTGGAACTATTTCCAAACCGTAGATACCCCGAAAAACCAAGAGTGGGTGAAGAAATTTAAAGACAAATACGGCGAAGACCGGGTGACCAACGACCCTATGGAAGCGGCTTACAACATGGTATACATTTGGAAGCAAGCCGTGGAACAAGCGGGAACCGCTACCGACTTAGAAGCCGTACGTCAGGCGGCCTACGGTCAGAGTTTCGATGCCCCCGAAGGCAAAGTCACCATGAATGCCAACCATCACTTGTCTAAGTGGGTGCGCGTGGGTCGCGTCCGTGAAGATGGTTTGTTTGAAATTATCTCGGAAACCGATGGTGCTGTCGAACCGAAACCCTGGAACCAATACGTTCCGGAAACCAAAGGCTTCGCCTGCGACTGGTCCGATCCGGAAAAAGGCGGCAAGTATAAAATTTAGCTAGGCATAGCGGGGGCAGCCAGAGGAAACTGCCCCCATCTTACCGTTCGATTTTTGGCGTGTTTGGGGGAACAGAAAGTTGCTGCTCTTTTTCAGTAGCGTTTTCAACGGCATCAGCATTGGTTCGGTATTGCTGCTGGCGGCATTGGGACTGGCAATTGTGCTGGGACTGATGGGGGTGATTAATTTAGCTCACGGAGAACTAATGATGTTAGGTGCTTACACCACCTATGTCGTGCAAAATGGGTTTGCCTGGCTGGGAGAAAGCTGGCTAGAGTTTTATATTTTTGCCGCTTTGCCAGCCGCTTTTTTCGTAGCAGCGTTAATGGGACTGATTTTAGAACGGGGCGTTATTCGTCATTTGTACGGCAGACCTTTGGAAACCTTACTGGCTACTTGGGGTATTAGTTTAATTTTGCGCCAGTTTGTGCGTAGCGTCAGTTGGAATTTCGCGATCGCCATTGGTTTGTTTTGTTTGTTATTTTTTGGATCGCAGTGGCTATTGCGGCGCTACACCCAATGGGAAAACATTCACAAGCGCGCAATCGGAGTATTGTCCGTTTTAGCTGCTGGCCTTGCCATTACCGCTGGTGTGGCGTTGCAAAGTCAGGAATTCCTGGCAAAACCCTGGTTTGGCGCGCAAAACGTGGATGTCACCGCGCCGAATTGGTTGCGGGGAGGCTTACCAGTGGGAGGCTTTCAACTGCCTTACGCACGCTTGTTTATTATTGGACTAACCATTGTGTGTGTGTTGGGAACCTACTGGTTTCTCAACCGGTCTAACTGGGGATTGCGCATTCGCGCGGTTACCCAAAATCGCAGCATGAGTTCCTGTCTGGGAATTCCCACCGCCAAAGTGGATGCGCTGACCTTTGCCATGGGGTCGGGATTGGCAGGCATTGCCGGTTGCGCCATTACCCTGTTGGGGTCGGTAGGTCCCAACGTAGGCGTGAATTACATTGTCGATACATTTATGGTGGTGGTGGTTGGCGGCGTTGGCAAAATTGTTGGCAGCGTGGTCGCCGCTTTGTTGATTGGTACAGCCAACTATTTGATTGGTTCGGGAGTGATGGCATTGGTATTTTCCGATTGGCAAGCCATTGTAGATTTTTTCAACTTTTTTGCCACCACCAGTATGGCGAAAGTCATGGTTTTTGCTTTAATTATCGCCTTTTTACAAATCCGTCCGGCAGGCTTGTTCCCGCAGAAAGGACGATCGTAGCAATTTGGTAGGATGAGTGTATGACTTGGGATACTGCGATCGCGAAAGGAACCTATAAAAAAAGACAGCGTAAAAAAGTCTTGCTAGAAACCGGCATCGTCATCGCGATCGCTTTTCTTCTAGCAGCCATTATCCCTTTAATTTTACCAACATTTCGACTCAACTTGTTGGGCAGATTCTTATCCTTAGCGATCGTAGCTTTGGGAATCGACCTCATCTGGGGATACACCGGATTGTTAAGTTTGGGTCATGGCATCTTCTTTGGCTTGGGAGGATATGCCTTTGCCATGCATCTAAACTTGCAGCTACCCGAAGGTCAAATTCCCTCCTTCTTTTCCCTCTACGGCGTACAAGAATTGCCCTGGTTTTGGCAGCCTTTCCATTCCTTTCCTTTTTCCATCGTCGCTATCTTCTTAATTCCCAGCATCGTCGCCGGTTTATTTGGCTATTTGCTATTTAAAAATCGCATTCGCGGCGTTTACTTCTCCATCGTCACCCAAGCCGCCTTGCTAGTATTTTACAACTTCTTCAACGGACAGCAAAAACTCATTAACGGGACCAACGGATTAAAAACCTCCACCACCAATCTTTTCGGTACCTATCAAGTAGGTTCCGACAGCGTACAACTGGTATTTTATATCATCACCGTCATAGCCGTTGCCCTTGCCTATGCCTTCTGCCGATGGTTGATTGGCGGACAATTTGGCCGCTTGTTAATTGCCATTCGCGATGATGAAAATCGGGTTTTGTTCTCTGGCTACAACCCCACCGGATTTAAAGTTTTGGTATTTGCTATTTCTGGGGGATTGGCAGGCATTGCCGGTGCTTTATATACCGTGCAGTCGGGAATTATCACCCCGCAATCTTCCATGGAAATCGCCTTCTCCATCGAAATGGTAATCTGGGTTGCTGTCGGCGGTCGCGGTACTCTAGTTGGTGCTATCTTAGGGACATTACTGGTACGGTTTGCGCAAACTTTTCTCAGCGAACAATTTCCCGAAATTTGGCTATTTTTCCAAGGCGCTTTGTTCTTAATTGTGGTGACTGTTCTTCCCAACGGCATCATTGGCTGGCTGCGTCAAGACGGGATTTTTTACCTGCGTCGTTGGTTGGGAATGGATAAATACCTCGCCACCTATCCACAAATTGAAGCCAACCCAGAAGTGCAACAGGAACGCGAAGAAACCGTTGAAGATAGCCATCAAGAAAAACCATGAACCCCATTTTAGAAATTCAAGACGTCACCGTTTCCTTTGATGGGTTTAAAGCCATCAACCATCTCAATTTAACTTTATACGAAGGGGAACTGCGGGTTCTCATCGGACCCAATGGTGCTGGCAAAACCACATTGCAGGATGCTATCACTGGTAAAGTCAAACCCACCAGCGGTTGTATCTATTTCAAAGGCAAAGATTTGCGGCGTTTTCCCGAATATAAAATTGCGCGTTTGGGAATTGGTCGCAAATTTCAAACTCCGCGAGTTTATTCCAATCTCACCGTTTGGCAAAATATAGAACTGGCAGTAGTTCCCAATAAAACCGTTATTGCTAGTTTGTTTTCCCGGCGCACCAAATCAGAAAAAGAAAAAATCGGTCGGCTGTTAGAAATTGTGGGTTTAACCGCCAAAGCCAATATCCAAGCTGCCTTTTTATCCCATGGGGAAAAACAGTGGTTGGAAATTGGCATGTTGGTCGCGCAAGACCCGGAACTACTATTAGTAGACGAACCAGTAGCAGGAATGACCGATGAAGAAACATTTTTAACCGGAGATTTGTTGGTATCTTTGTCCGAATCCCATACCATTTTGGTTATCGAACACGATATGGAATTCGTACGCCAACTCAACCGCCACGTAACAGTTTTGCATGAAGGTTCGGTTCTGTGCGAAGGAACCATGGAAGAAGTCCAAAACGACCCGCGAACCATTGAGGTTTATTTAGGAAAATCGGAGGAAGTAGCCTAATGTTGCAGGTATCGAGTTTAAATGTTTTTTATGGCGAAAGTCACATTTTGCGCGATATCGATTTAAGCGTTGAAGCTGGGGAAATGGTATGCGTTATCGGTCGCAATGGGGTGGGAAAAACAACGTTGATGAAAGCAATTATGGGGTTGCTTTCGCCGCGTGGGGGAACGATTGTATTTGATGGGGAAAAAATTAATAAGAAAACGCCGGACCGTCGTGCGAGAATGGGAATTGGTTACGTTCCCCAAGGTCGGGAAATTATCCCCCGATTGACGGTTAAAGAGAATTTATTATTGGGATGGGAAGCGCGTCAAAAAACGGTGAAAAGTTCTAAGATTCCCGAGGAAATTTTGGAATTATTTCCGGCTTTGCGGTCCATGTTGGGAAGGATGGGGGGAAATTTAAGCGGCGGTCAGCAGCAACAATTAGCGATCGCGCGTGCTTTAATGGGAAAACCCCGTTTGTTAGTATTGGACGAACCCACCGAAGGCATCCAACCATCGATTGTGTTAGAAATTGAAAATGCCATCCGGCGCATTGTGGAATCGGAAGGCATTTCTGTGTTATTAGTAGAACAGCACTTGCATTTCGTGCGCCAAGCCGATCGCTACTATGCTTTGCAAAGAGGTGGCGTGGTAGCTTCGGGACCAACCAGCGAGTTGAGTCAAGACACGATCGCGCAGTTCTTGGCAGTTTAAGGAAAGCTGATGGTAGATTGGGATGTTATCGTTGTAGGCAGCGGTATTGGCGGCTTGGTTGCTGGCGCTTTGCTGGCGTGTTACGGTCGGCGGGTGTTGGTTTGCGAAAGCCATACCGTTCCTGGTGGTGCCGCGCACGGTTTTTCTTATGAGGGATTTCGCTTCGATACCGGACCTTCGTTTTATTGCGGTCTTGCCGATACCAACAGCGTCAATCCTTTACGGCAAGTGTTGCAAGTTCTGGGAGAATCGATAGAAGTGGTTCCCTATTCGCCGCTGGGAATTTATCATTTTCCCGAAGCCAAGTTTCCCGTATATGGAGATTTGCAAAAATATCTAGAAGCGATCGCGCAAATAACCTCACAAGGTGCTAGGGAATATCAAAAATTTGCCCAAGAACTGTTAGACTTGTATAAAGGCTTGCAAGCAGTTCCCACTTTAGCATTGCGGTCGGACTGGCAGGCAATTTTTACCCTGATGCGCTACATTCCGGGGTTGCTGTCGTTGCTTCCCCATCTGGGAATGGTACAAAAATCCGTCGGCGAAGTCATGGACCGCCATGTCAGCGATAGCTTTGTGAGAAGGTTAATTGATGTAGAATGCTTTCTGCTGTCGGGATTAAAAGCACGCGGTACCATTTTACCGGAAGTTGCCTTTATGTTGGGAGAACGCGATCGCGTAGCCATCGAATATCCCATCGGCGGCAGCGAAGCCATTGTCGCCGCTTTGGTGAGGGGATTGCAGCGTTGGGGAGGCGAACTGCGCCTGAAAACCCACGTAGAACAAATTCTCGTAGAAAACGGTCGCGCTTGCGGCATTCGTACCCGCAAAGGCGAAACCATCACCGCCAACACCGTCATTTCCAACGCTACCCTCTGGGATACCTACGAACATCTTTTGCAACCCCAAGATTTGCCAGCAGATTACCGCAGAAAAAGCTTGCAAACGCCAGCGGTGGAAAGTTTCATACACCTACATTTGGGCATTCGCGCCACCGGATTGTCAGATTTAAACGGTCACCATGTGGTCGTTCGCGATAGCAACCAAGATATTACCCTTCCTGGCAATACTTGCATGATTTCCATTCCCAGCGTTTGGGATGCCAATTTGGCACCAGCAGGCCACCATACCATTCACGCTTATACCTTAGAACCCTATACCGGCTGGCAGCGAGACCGCCACTACCACCAGAAAAAACAAGAAAAAGCCGAATCTCTCTACCAAGCTTTGGAAAAAGTAATTCCCGACATTCGCGATCGCGTGGTGGTAGAATTGATTGGTACGCCTTTGACCCATGCGCGTTATTTGCGTCGCTACCAAGGCACCTACGGACCAGCGATTGCTTGCGAGGAAGGTATGTTTCCCAGTACCCAAACGCCTATTCAGGGGTTGTATCGGGTTGGCGACAGTACCATGCCAGGCATTGGCGTTCCTGCTGTAGCAGCATCAGGGATTTTGTGTGCCAATACCCTGGTTGGCGTTTCTCAAGTGAACAATCTGTTGGATGAGGTGATGGGGTAGAAAATGGTAGGCAGAAAATATTCAAAGTCAAAAAAGTGTAGACCCCGGAAAAATCGCTTTGATATTGATATCTAAGTTCGTGATGTCGCTTTTGTACAAAAATGGCAACCCGATCGAGAATATACGAAAAAATATACCTTTCGTGATAGTATGAACTGCGAGCTTAATTGAAATCAAACTGTTTTATGCATTTCCTTTTTCAAAAACTATTCGCTGCTAGTGCCACCATTGGCATCGCGACAATTGGGACAATTGGTTTTGCCGAACCTGCGTTAAGTCAGCTTTATGGATGAACTCCGCTGTTTGCGGGTTAAGTTTTCCTCGCCAATGTGATTTCGGCTTTTGGCATCCGCCGCACTGGATTTTCTAGAATCACCTAGACCTGTTTAACGACGAACGACAGAGCTTCAGGCTGGACCGCGAAAGGTGTCATGACCGAAATAACGGAGTCTGCTACGAGACCAAGGCTGGACGAACCGAACGCAATCGACACGAATGTCATTTTTTGTCCAGTGATTGGGTTAGTCCTAGCAATATCTTTTTGGGTGTAGGATATCATGCCATACGCGGGATTAACGGACAAGTAGGGATTCGCTTTTAACTGCTACCAGAGGTGCCTATGGGTTGGTTGTTTTTCCCACTGGTGGCATTTGTTGGTATTTTGTACGAACAAAATTCTATTTTTGCGCAGGTTAGATGTTTGGGTAAAGGCGTCCGCGACCTCCCCTTTTTTATGGCGATGGAACACCACCACCCTATGTCTAGGATCGATTTTCCTCTATTTTTTCAAATTTGTCAATACTTTCTGGGAAAGTTAGTCTTTTGTTCTTTTTCACTCAATCAATCCATACAGCCGAGAGACAACGCTGCCACGAGTTCCTTACACATTGCTGGCGACACGTCTTGCCAATAAGGGAGACGGGGTATCGCGCTTGGAAACGTCAATATCCAACGCGTATTCGAGTGGAGTAAGTTGAAACGAACAGAGTGGCGATTTCCGATCGCAAAACTGCTTGTAATGCTTTTAAATCCCATTTTTGGGAAAGAAGATAGTATCAATTGTGATGCGGGTAAAGCCTTCCTTACCGTGTGTTGTTGTTAGGGGAAGTTTGCGTTCTGCTTCTACATTCAAGCGATCGTAAAGACCAATAAAAACCCGATTGCCTCCCGTGGCAACGCCAATACCAACTTGGCAATCAGTATCTTTGAACGGCGGAAACTCTTGTTCGAGACGGCGTACAACTGATAGCGAAATCGCAATTTCTTTCGCGGAAATATCTTTGGAGAAATTGTTCGAGCGGAGTGCGATCGCATTCATAAGTATGCCACCCCTCAAAGCAACCAAATCAAAAAGTAATTATTCCTCGCCTTCTCCACCTCATCAATAATAATATTGGGAAGGAATTCTAAGACATTTTGCGATACGCTTTCGCGGATGCCATCGGGAACTGAAGTGTCAAAACTTAAATAGGCATTTCCTGGTTTGCGGTCGTAGGCATACAAACGCTTGGGTTCGCTGACTGCTTCAAACTGCAATACTCGAAATCCTTGGTCTCCCAGACGGTCTTTTAGACGAGTGGCTTGTTCGCGAATGCTATCTTCATTGCGATACATGAGAATGACACCGTAGTTTTTGTGGCGTTCAATTGCCGATAGTTTGGCGGGATATTCTACCAGACCACCGGTACAATCAATTTGACCGCTATCAGCAATTTCGGGGGTTGGTGGGGTGCCGGAAACGGTTTCCGTGCGGCACAAATCGGCAGTGATGCTATTATTGCTATCGTTCAAATAAATTACGCTGGTGAAACTTTTTAAGCGATCGGGATATTTGGCTTTAGCTGTAGCGATCGCTACATTTTTATCGGCTTTTTCGATTTGATAGTCGTAAAATTTTCCCCGGGAAAACCGTTCCAAATCCAGTTGCAAGTCTTCCCAACTTTCCGCAAAGCGATCGTTTTTCAAGCGATAGGATTGTTGGATGCGATTGGTAACATCCAAAATATTTTTCGCTCGCAGTTCTACCGCCGTTGGTGGTATTTTCATTAAAGGATGCGGCGAAGTTTCCCCCTGAAGACCGGCACATTCTTGAGCTTTTTGCGTGCAACCTAAATAAATGGTATGCTCCCCCCATTGCAACCAAAACTCTTGCGCGTCTTGGGGAGTTTGAAAAAGGAGAACGCTGCTAGCACTGTTTCCCGGTTCGATATCGGCGTCAATTGCTTGAAACCTTCTTTCCTGACGGAATTGTTCGATGGTATCGCTTTCATAGGGTTGGTATTGGCGACCTTGCGCGTCTTGCAGAAGATATTCGCCAGCTAATGAACTGGTATCGGTTTGGGAGGTATTGGTTCCTGTTACTTCTACCGCCACCCAAGTATCCATTTCTGCGGGAGAAAGACGATTTTCCGAACGGCTGTTGATATATAATTCTTCCTGTCGGTACCAATTTTCTATTTGGAGTTCTTGGTTGTTGGTTGGAGAGGCAAATTTTTGCTGAATTTCCAACTGTTGTCGGCTGGTTTCCGGGGTACAGCCAAAGAGGATAAGGGTACTTAGGGTTACGGCAGTAGATGACAGGAAACGTTTGACCATCAGCTTTTCCAAAAACGAACCTTCCAAATATCAAAAACAAAACTTGGAAATGGAGATAATTTTCAGCAAATCAATTAGCAATTTATTATAGCATTTTCTCTAGGTTCGGTGGTTACCAGGACAACCTTTGTGGTTGCCCCGATGTGTCGTTTGGTGGAAAAAATCCTAGGAAGCGGTTGCTTGTTGGCGGCTGGGAGGGGCCATGAATTCCGGACCCACAGGGTCTTTAATGGTTTCTGTGAGGATGCGATCGATCTCTGCAAAGTCATCTTCTTGCAATGACCAGCCAGCGACCCGGTCAACAGTTTCCAATTGTGCGGGATTTCTGGCTCCCCACAGAGCAACGCTGACGCCGCGGTCCAAAATCCAACGCACGGCTAAGTCAATAACACGCTTGTTGTAGTTTTCCTGAGCAAATTGATCCAATTTATCCACAGCTTCGAGATACTGTTGGTAGCGGGGAGATTGGAATTTGGGATCCATTTTGCGCAAGTCGTCCCCTTGAAACTGACGCTTGGGAGACATTTTACCGCTCAGTAATCCCCGACAAAGGGCACCGTAGGTGATGAGAGCAATACCGCGATCGCGACAGTAAGGCAAAACATCGCTATCGATGCCGCGTTCAAACAAGTTGTAAGGGGGTTGGTGGGAATGCAGAGGAGCAGCATTTTGGAATTGCTGCATTTGTTCGGGGGAATAGTTGCTGGTGCCGATGGCGCGAATCTTCCCTTGTTCGTATAATTCCTTTAAGGCCCCTGCCGTTTCCTCAAAGGGAACCACCGGATCGGGCCAGTGAACTTGATAAATATCGATATAATCGGTTTGCAATCGTTGTAAGGAAGCGTCGATTTCTTGGAAAATGCGATCGCGGGTACACTTGCGAAAGATGCCGTCGTCGTTTTTCTCCAAACCTACCTTGGTAGCAAGAACCACCTCATCCCGCTGGCCATATTCAGCAATGGCTTTGCCGACAATTTCTTCCGAACGACCGAACCCGTAAATGGGAGCTGTATCTACCAATGTAACACCGCGTTCCAGTGCACAGAGAATGGCGTCAATGGATTGCCTTTCTTCCGTTCCACCCCACATCCAACCACCAATGGCCCAGGTTCCCAAACCAACGCGGGAAACCGATTTGTTGAGAGGACCAATGTTTGTGTATTCCATAATCAGCTTGCCTACCGTTGCATCTGCTAGAGGAATTTTAACAAAAAAATAAAATCCACCGATGGGACTGTAAAAACGAGGATAGCTTTCCCTACCAGATTGACACTCTCATGAATTCTATTCGTGAGATGCTCGCTTCATTAGACAAAATGGACAGAAACTCGCTCAAGAGCTTTCAAATTCAGTACCTCGGCAAAAATGCTGTCAGCTTGGTTGCACAAATAAATGGTAGCACAGGTGGCTTTTCCTTCCTGCTGGGAAAGAGACAGGGCTTTCAAGCTCCCGTATTTTCACGAAAAATACGGTTTAGAGAAAATTTTTTTGATATTTCGCGATCGCAATCTCGTAGAAAACACGTAGAAAACACGTAAATTAGCTCGCTCCCATCAAATTCGGTTCGTAGCTTAACATATCTTAAATGTATAGAAAGATTTTGGGATAAAATAGGGAGCGGTAGTTCCCTCTGGAGGCGGTCAATCGATCTCAAAAAGTCAACAATGGGCGAAATCAACTAAAAATCCTACATGGCTGGCAAGCTGGGATGGCTGATGCGGGTCAACGATTCTTCTATGTACGACCGTGGGTTGCGGCTGAAACTTGCCGGTATCTTCTCCACCAAATGCGAACTTTGGTTCTCAATCTCTTATTTCCGATATAAACCTTCACAGTATCCTTATTTTTGGTTTGCATTTTATGGATCTCGATGGATACGAAGTATTGGCTTTGGTTTCCGATAGCGAAACTTCACAGGTTTACCGTGGCTTGCGCGTAGCAGACCGCCAACCGGTCATGGTTAAAATTTTCAAAAGCGATCGCCATTCCCCCGCACAGTTGCGACGCTACCAACAAGAATACCACCTGTTGCGCCAGCAAAACATCCCAGGTGTTCCCCAAGCCTACGAACTGCGAACCTACAACAAAAGCCTCGCCATGATCTTAGAAGACTTTGGCGGCATTTCTCTACAAGCGTGGCTGCAGCAGAGGCAGCAACCCCTATCGGTGGATGAATTTCTGCCGTTGGCTATCCAAATTACGGACAGTTTATCCCAAATCCACGCCCAAAATATCGTTCATAAAGATATCAACCCCAGCAATATCGCCTTCAACCCTGAGACTGGGGTGGTCAAAATTATTGATTTTGGCATTGCCACCCAACTCAGCGGCGAAACCCCCACCCCCAACCATCCCAATACCCTAGAAGGAACCATTGCTTATCTATCTCCCGAACAAACTGGCAGAACCAATCGTACCTTAGACTATCGCACAGATTTTTACTCCCTAGGCGTCACCTGCTACGAACTTTTGTGCGGGGAATTACCTTTTGTAGGAAAAGATTCCTTGGAATTGGTTTACTGTCACCTGGCGAAATCGCCGCCTGCGGTCACCGAAAAGCGACCGGATATCCCAGCAGCGATCGCACAAATTATAGAAAAACTCATGGCAAAAAACGCCGAAGACCGCTATCAAAGTACTGCTGGCTTGCAAGCGGATTGGGAACGCTGCCGGAAGCAGTGGCAACAAAGGGGAACCATCTGCGAATTTCCCCTTGGCGAACAGGATTTTGCGAACCAACTGCAAATTCCTCAAAAACTCTACGGTCGGGAAAAGGAAATCGAGATGCTGCTGGCTGGATTTGACCGAGTAGCCAACCAACAAACCGCCGAATTGCTTTTGGTTAGCGGTTACGCTGGCATTGGCAAAACGGCTTTGGTCAAGGAAATTTACAAACCCATCACCGAAAAGCGGGGATATTTTATTTGGGGAAAATTCGACCAATTTCAACGCCACATCCCCTACGCTGCCATTGTGGATGCCTTTGCCGGTTTGGTGAGGCAGTTGCTGGCAGAAAGCGAAACCCGGCTGCAGCAGTGGCGGGAAACATTGCAAGCGGCTTTGGGGAACAACGCACAAATTATTATTGACGCAATTCCAGAAATAGAAGCAATCATTGGTCCACAACCGCCAGCACCAGCGTTGGGAATGACGGAATCCCAAAATCGCTTTTATTTGGTTTTCCAGCGATTTATTCGTACGTTTTGCGCGCCAGAGCATCCCTTGGTTATTTTTTTAGATGACTTGCAGTGGGCGGATGCGGCTACGTTAAAATTCATAGAACGTACGATTGGCGATCGCGATCTGGCTCACTTGCTATTTGTGGGTGCCTATCGGGATAACGAAGTGGACCCCGGTCATCCCCTATTGCTGGCTTGGCAAAAACTGCAACAACAAAATGCCACCGTCACTCACATACAACTGCCTCCCCTCACCGCCAACCACATCAGCCAGCTGATTTGCGATACCTTTCGCCACCAACTGCAAAGCAACCCGTTTCCCCTCGCCAATCTGACTGCGGAAAAAACCGGCGGCAATCCTTTTTTTATCAATCAGTTTCTCGCTACTTTATACGAGGAAAGCTGCCTGTGGTTTGATGCCAAAGCCAAGGTTTGGCAGTGGGATATAGGCCGCATTCAAGCCAAAGGCATTACCGACAACGTGGTAGCATTGATGGTGGAAAAGTTGCAAAAACTACCTGCCACCACCCAACGGATTTTATCCCTAGCTGCCTGCATCGGAACGAAATTTGAACTCACCCTGCTTTCGCAAATTGCTGGCGATAGCAAAGCCAACATCGAACGCCAGTTGTTACCTATAGTGCAAGCGGGATTTTTGCTGCCGACTTCCCAGTTGGATATCGATTTGTCCGTTGCTACCTACCGATTTTCCCACGACCGGGTACAGCAAGCGGCGTATAGCTTGTTACCGGAAGCGGAAAAAAAACAAATTCACCTGCAAATCGGTTGCCTCTGGCAGCAGGAAACCGATGCGGAAAAATACGAGGAACGGCTGTTTGCCATGGTGGATCGGTTGAACCTAGGGGTAGCACTGGCAAATGCTTCGCAACGGGAAGCGATCGCGCATTTAAACCTGCAAGCTGGCAAAAAAGCCAAAACTGCCACCGCCTACACGGCCGCCGCTAGCTACTTGCAAGCCGGTATGGACATTGTACAACAAGAGTTCGGCGAAAACAACTGGCGCGATCGCTACCAACTCACCCTAGAATTGCACGTGGAAGCCATGGAAACGGCTTATTTAGGGGGCGATTTTTCCAAAATGCATGCTTGCTTTGACACCATCGAGCAACATGCCCGTTCTATTTTAGATCGTGTCGCCGCCTATGAAAACCTCATGCAATTTTATATTTCCCAAAACCAAATGCAATCGGCTTTGCATTTAGGAAAGCAAGTGCTGCAACAACTCAAAATTTCTATCGATAGCACGCCACCAGAAGCAGCCAACTTAGATACCCTCTACCAACTACCTCTCCTTCAAAATCCTAACAAGCGATCGGGATTAAAAATTCTCAGCCATATGGTCGCAGCTGCCTATTGTTCCGATCCTTCCCTGCATCCGCAAATTATTTTCACCATGGTCAACATTTGCCAGCACCACGGTCATTCTACCATTGCTCCTTTTGCTTACGTACAGTATGGCTTGTGTTTGTGCGCAACTTTGGAAAATATTTCCCGCGGCTACCAGTACGGCAAGTTAGCCTGGAAATTGTTGGACCGCTTGCAAGCCAAAGCCGTCAGCTGCAAAGTAGGATTGGTCTTTAACACCTTTATTCGCTGTTGGCAAGAACACCTGCAAACCACCATCGACCCCCTCGATGCCAGTGCGGAAGATGGTTTGGAGACTGGCGATTTGGAATTTGCCGGTTACAGCCGCATGATGGCAGCACTGTATACCTTCCATTTAGGCACGCCACTTCCCTTCGTACAAGAAAAGCTGCTGGCGAATGCCAATTTTGCCCGCCGCATCAATCAGGAACATCCCTATATTAACAGTTGTATTTACGGACAAGTAGCAGAAAATTTACAAGCGCCGGCCTGCCAAAATCGAGAACTGACGGGAACTTGGATGCGGGAAGCGGATATGCTAGCTTGGTTGAACGAGAGTAACAATCATGCCAGTTTGTTTGTATTTTATCTAGCCAAAATTATACTTAGCTATACATTTGGCGATTTTGCTGCCAGCTACCTTTACAGCCAACAATCGGAAACTTACGAAGCAGCAGCGGTGGGTATCTATTATTTATCGGTTAAATCTCTTTACGAGTCGTTGGCTTTGTTGGCACTTTATCCCCATGCTAGTACCACAGAACAACCAATATATTGGCAGCACGTTACTGCCAACCAAGAAAAAATGAAAATTTGGGCCAGCCACGCTCCCCAGAATTTCCAACACAAGTTGGATCTAGTGGCTGCCGAACAAGCTCGACTTTCCCACCATCCCTGGCAAGCCGCACAAGCCTACGAACGCGCGATCGCAGGTGCTCGATCCAATGGATACTTGCAGGAAGAGGCTTTGGGTTGGGAGTTGGCGGGTGCTTTTTACCACGCACAAGGTATGGAAACCATTGCCAAAATCTATCTCAAAGAAGCTTTTGATAGCTATCAACGGTGGGGTGCTTGGGCAAAAACCAGCTTGCTCGCCGGTCAATATCCCCACTGGCTGGCTCAAGAAAAGGAAATTAGACCGCAAAAAGATTCTACCAGTTTTTCAGATAGCAACCAAACCCTGGATTTGGCTACAGTTATCAAAGCCACCAGTGCCATTTCCAGCGAATTGGTTCTCGATAAATTGCTGGCTTCTTTGATCGATACATCGGTGGAAAATGCCGGCGCGCAACGGGGAATGTTTATTCGCGCTACCAACAACCAACTCCTGGTGGAAGCCAGTAAAAACAGCGAAACTGAACCGCCACAAGTGCGCCAATCTATCCCGGTAGAACAGTATACTTCTCGCTTATCTGTTCGGATTGTGAACTACGTGGCTCGCACGCGGGAGACGGTCTTGTTAAATGAAGCTACAGAATCGGGAAATTTTGTCGATGACCCGTACATCCAACAAAACCAACCCCAATCCTTGTTGTGTGCGCCGTTGGTCAATCAAGGGAAACTGCAAGGAATTCTTTATTTAGAAAATACCATTACGCGGGGCGCTTTTACGGAAAGTCGCTGGGAAATTTTGCGAATTTTAGCAGTGCAAGCGGCGATTTCTTTAGAAAATGCCTATTTGTACGAGCAGTTGCAGGACTATTCTAAAACACTAGAACAAAAAGTGGAAGCGCGCACGGCGGAACTGGCGGTTGCCAAGGAACAAGCCGATGCGGCAAATGCGGCGAAAAGCGAGTTTCTGGCGGCTATGAGCCACGAATTGCGCACGCCACTGAACGGGATTTTGGGATATGCCCAAATTCTACAGCGATCGCCAGAAATTTCTGCAAGCGATCGCCAAAGTGCGAAAATCATTAACGACTGTGGTTCCCATTTACTGACCCTCATCAACGATATCTTGGATCTATCCAAAATCGAAGCCAAGAAAATGGAACTGCATTTGGCACCTTTCCACTTGCCTTCCTTTCTGACTGGGGTCGTGCAAATGTGTCGCATTAAAGCACAGCAAAAAGAACTTGCCTTTTGCTACTTAGCCGACGAGGCATTGCCGAAAATGGTGGTAGGAGACGAACAACGGCTGCGGCAAATTTTGGTCAATTTATTGGGAAATGCTGTGAAATTTACCAATGCAGGCAATGTTACTTTTCAGGCGACTGCGATAACTAGAGAAACGACAAGCGATATGGGTCATCCTACTGCCACCATTCGCTTTGAAATTCAGGATACCGGTATGGGGATCCCACCGGAAAAAATTGACAATATTTTTCAACCGTTCGAGCAAGTCACTCCCGATAACCGGCAAATACAAGGAACGGGATTGGGTTTGCCTTTAAGTCAAAAACTTGCCCAACTTATGGATAGCCACATTCAAGTTCGCAGTACTCCTGGGTATGGCAGTACTTTCTGGTTGGATGTTGTGCTTCCTGTGGGGGAAGAAAGCACCCAACAAACGAAGCCAAGCGATCGCTTTGACAGCCATTCTATTGTAGGCTATCGCGGGAAAAAACGACGCATTTTGGTAGTAGACGATTGCTGGGAAAATCGTGCCGTTTTTGCTAATTTCTTGCAACCGTTGGGATTTGAAATTGTAGAAGCCACCTATCCATCTGCCATATGGCGCAAAAGTCGAGAATTGCCCCCCGATTTAGCGATTACCGATACCTCGGTTTTTCCAGAAAACGAAGCCGACTGGCTGCAACAACTGCGCCAAGCGCCAGAACTTGCCAAAATCCCTATTATTGTCTCCTCTGCCAACGTTTTTCCCAGCCATCGGGAAAGATTTCAAAAAGCCGGCGGCGACGATTTTCTTCCCAAACCAGTGGATTTTGCAGAACTGCTACAAAAACTGGCTTTCCATCTGCAGCTACAATGGATTCTCCAAGAAACAACCCCAGCCATCTCTAACGAAGAAGAATCGGAATCTGACAGTATCGAAGTTTTGTTCTTACCGTCTATGGAAGAACTAAATTACCTCCAAGAACTAACCCGCAAAGGCAGTTTGAGAAAACTGGAAAAATACGTTCGCGGTTTATCCCAAGCTGACCCAAAGTTACAGACTTTTGCTCGGAAAGTTGCCCGGCTAGCCAGTAGATTCCAAGAAACGGAATTGCTAGAATTTTTAAAAACCTGTAGTACGCAGAGACAACAGCAACAATAATTGGTTTTCTCGGGGAATATGGGGGGTTAACCGATCTCATAGTAGCGGTTTTGGTTGTCTCCAGTTGTTGTGATTTCTAAAAGACCATGGATTTCTCTAGTTTGTCGTCTTGGTTACGAAACCCTACGATCGCCAAAAATCTTCTGGCTGCTGTGCTTGCACTTCTGGCGAGTCAAGTTGGTTTCTATTTGCTAACCTTACCGGATGGAAAGGCAGCGGTGGTTTGGATTGCTTCGGGAATTGCGATCGCATGGATAGCCATCTTTGGCTTGCAAGTTCTGCCAGGTTTGTTCCTAGGTTACTTCATTGCCAACCTAATCTACTATAACTTATCTGCTGTCAGTCTCCTTCTTCCTGTTGGGGTGGCTCTAACCAACACCAGCGAAGCTGCATTGGGAGGTTGGATTTTACGTCGTTTCAGCCAACCGCCTTGGTTGAGTCAATTAAAAGACGCTTTTATTTTTATTGGCATCGTCGCGATCGCCCCTCCCCTCGCCAGTGCTACCCTGGGAGGAATCATCTTATGTGCCACCGAACAAGCTCCTTGGGACCTTTTCGGACGCATTTGGCAAACTTGGGTGGTCGGTAATATTACAGGAATTTTTGTAACCACGCCTCTATTTCTTACCTGGAGCGAAGGATCTCCTGGAAATTGGGTGCAATCGAAATACCAAATTGTCGAGTTGGTATGGCTGCTAGGGGGTGCGATCGCTTTTACAAATATTACCTTTACACAATCCCTCTCTCTAGAATACTTGTTACTGCCCCTGCTGGCTTGGATAGCCTATCGTTTCAACCGGCAAATCGTGACTCTATCGATTGCCATCCTCTCGGCACTAGCCATCTGGGAAATTACCACCAAAAACGCTAACCAATTTGTGGAAACTTCCATGCTAGAAGCCATCACCTCCTTTCAACTGTTTCTCAGCGTCATTACCCTGACCATTTTAAGCCTGTCAACTGTTTTGTACGAACGGCAGCAAGCACAAATCCAGCTACAACAAGCTAACCAACAGCTGGAAAAACAAGTTCAAGACCGCACAGCTTCCTTAAAAAACAGTGAAGAAACGTTACAAAAACAAGAAACTTTTCTCCGCAAAGTCATCGATACCAATCCCAACGTTATTTTTGTTAAAGACAATCGAGGTCGTTTTCGGCTAGCCAACCAAGCTTTGGCCAATGTTTACGGAACCACCATTGAAGACTTAATCGGCAAAACCGATGCCGACTTCAACCCCAACCGCCAACAAGTGGAACAATTTCACCAAGACGACCAGCAGGTTATTCGTTCTGGCGAAACGCGTATTCTCGAAGAAAGCGTCACCAATGGTAATCGGCAACTGCGTCATTTTCAGACCATCAAAACGCCTTTGCAATTACCAGAAACTCAAGAAACCTACGTTCTGGGTGTAGCCGCTGACATTACCGAACGCAAACAAGTAGAATCGGAACTGGAACACGCACGTCAAGCCGCCGAAGCCGCCAACCGTGCCAAAAGTCGGTTTCTTGCTACCATGAGTCACGAACTGCGTACCCCCCTCAACGGCATTTTGGGCTACGCTCAGATTTTACGCCGCTGTGCGACCATTAGCGAGAGCGATCGCCAAAACGTGCAAATCATCGAAGAATGCGGTTCCCACCTGCTGACCCTCATCAACGATATTTTGGAACTTTCTCAAATCGAATTGCAAAAGCTGCAACTGCATCCCAGCGAGTTTCACCTGCCTTCTTTGCTTGCTCGCATTGTGCATTTATACCAATTTCAAGCTAACCGCAAAAATATTACCCTCACCTACGAACCCGACCCGCAGCTTCCCGAAGCGGTATATGCCGACGAAAAACGGCTGCGACAGGTGCTGACTAACTTGCTCGACAACGCAGTTAAATTTACAGAAGTCGGTAACGTTACCTTTCAAGTATCTATTTTAGAAACACAACCCACCAATTTTGCGGAAACAGCAACCAACCAACGCCTGCGCTTTCAGATTCAAGACACGGGAGTAGGCATCGATCGCGAACAATTAGAACAAATTTTCCAACCTTTCGAGCAAATCGGCGAACTCAACCAAAAGTCAGCAGGAACGGGATTGGGATTATCTCTAAGTCAAAAAATAATAAATCTCATGAATAGCGAAATTCAAGTTATTAGCGAACCGGGAGTAGGCAGTATTTTCTGGTTTGATGTTGATTTTCCCTTGGCGCAACCCAGCTCTCAGCTAGGTATGTCAATCCAGCAGAGGCAAGTCACCGGTTACCAAGGTTACACCCGTTGCCTGTTGGTGGTAGATTCCCAACCAGAAAACCGCGCCGCGATCGCAGATTGCTTGCAACCGTTAGGATTTGATATTGTAGAAGCAACAGACACTACCAGTGGCATCCGCCGGGCGCAGGAATTGATACCCGATCTAATTCTAACCAAAGCCACTTTTCCTAACAGCGATCGCTTTTACCTGGTGCGGCAAATTCGGCAAAGCCAATACTTGGCCCATCTTCCCATTATCGTATTGCTAGATACTTCCCAAACTAGCGATCGCCGACAAAGCATCGCCGCCGGTGGCAACGACTTTTTATCGCACCCCATCGACCCGGCAGAACTCTTGCAAAAATTAGAAAAACACTTACAATTGCAGTGGATCTACCAAGAGAAATCCCCAACCCCCCAACCCTCCCCCGCAAGCAACGAAGACCCCCCCACCATTCCCCCTGCCGACGCAATAGAAACCCTGTACCAACTCACCCGCAAAGGGAGTTTAAAAAAAGTTCAAAAATACGTTGCCTCTCTACAGCAACGAGATCCCCAACTGACCAGCTTTTCCCAAAAAGTCCTCCAATTGGCCCGCTCCTTCCAAGAAGAAAAACTACTAGAGTTCCTGGAAAAACACCATCCCAATTGAGGGGATCAAAGCAACAATCCGCAAAACAACGATTGTCCGGAATTTCCCCATTGCCCTGGTAGGGGCGCTCATAGCAAATCCCAAAAAAAATAAAATCCCCCCAAAAACTACCTGAGGGGATTTCTCAACCTAAAAGAGAGCAGCGAAAAAGCCTATCCTTCGGCACCTTCAGCCCATAAAATCAAACGCGGCTCGTATACGTTGCTCAAATTGTCGTGTTGGGGAAGCACTCGGAGAGAAAATCCTTGTAAGCCGGAAGAATCGTAACTGATGTTGCCGGTGTAAATGCTAATGTTGTCTGGATTTTGTCCTTGGTATTGCATGCCCATGGGTGTACCATCAGTAATTTCCCCATCTTCATTGACGCTGCCTACATACAGCTGTACCTGTACATCTTGGGGGTTGAGTTGGCCCAAATCAATAAGTGCCTTCACCGCCACATTTTCATTTACCTGAATATCAGCCGGTGCCGAAATATCAATATCGCGGATTTTCATTTCGTACCAATGCTCGAACAGATGGTGTTTCCAACTGGCTAGCTCTTTGGCAGGCTGGCACTTATCCTTGGTAAGGGCATGGTAGCGATCGCTTGCTTCAAAATAATGGAAGGCATACTCGCGTACCATGCGTGCCGTATTGAACCGCGGCGTATTCAACCGGATGGCATCCTTCATCTTCTTCACCCAGCGACGGGGCACATCTTCCTCATCGCGATGTTCGTAAAACAGCGGTGCTACCTCTTGTTCCAGCAAATCGTACAGAGCATTCGCTTCCACCCGGTCTTGATACTCCCGGTCTTCGTAAACCTCCCCATTGCCAATGGGCCAGCCAGTACGCACGTAATCCGCCTCATTCCACCAGCCATCGAGAATACTGAGATTTTGTAACCCATTCATCGCCGCTTTCATGCCGCTGGTTCCCGAAGCCTCCCGGGGTCGGCGGGGATTGTTCAGCCACACATCGCAACCGCACAGCATTTTGCGGCAAACATGAATATCGTAGTCAGGAATAAACACCACATGGTCGTGCATGCCATGTTCGCGGATAAAGTGAATGATATCGCGAATCATCTCTTTACCCGGTACATCCTTGGGATGGGCTTTCCCAGCAATCACAAACTGGACCTTCTTATCCCGCATGATATGCTTGATACGTTCCAAGTCCCACAAAAACAGCGTTGCCCGCTTATACGTAGCAAAGCGACGGGCAAACCCAATGGTCAAATAGCCGGGATCGAGTACATCTTGAGCCTTGGCAATTTCCCAAGGAGACGCCCCAATATCTTGCATCCACTGTTGCAACTGTTCCCGGGCAAACACCACCAACTCGGAACGGCAGCGTTCGTGCAACCGCCACAGTTCGTCATCGGGAATCGAATCAATACGTTCCCACAAAGGGTGGTCGCTGGGAGCAGAAGACCATTTGGGACCCAAATAGCGGTCGTATAGTTCCTGCACCGGTTGGGCAACGCAGCTGCGCGCGTGCACGCCGTTGGTAATGGAAGTAACGGGAACTTCCTGCACGGGGAGATTGTGCCACAACCCCTTAAAGATTTCCTGGGAAACCTTACCATGAAGCTTGCTGACACCATTGATAAAACTCGCCATTTTAATAGCCAGAATCGCCATGTTAAATGGTGCCTCTAAATCCCCGGGATTTTCCCGTCCTAAAGACAGAAACTCCTCCGCAGACATGCCAAATATATTGGCATAGTGTCCCAAGTAGTAGGTCACCTTATCCGGCGGAAACATATCGAACCCAGCAGGAACAGGCGTGTGGGTGGTAAACAAGCTGCTGGCAATCACCACTTCCTGGGCTTCGGAAAACGACAGCCCATCTTCTTGCATCAGGCAGCGAATGCGTTCGAGGGTCAAAAACGCCGAGTGTCCTTCGTTCATGTGGTAAACAGAAGGTTCGTATCCCAACACTTTCAAAGCACGCACGCCGCCGATGCCCAGCATAATTTCCTGGTGGATGCGAATATCCAGGTCGCCGCCGTAGAGTTCGTCGGTAATATCGTGGTCGTAGGGATTATTGGGTTCGATGTTGGTATCGAGCAAGTACAGGGGCACCGTACCCACCTGGCAGCGCCAAATTCGCGCGTAGACCTGCCGACCCGGATAGTCAACGGTAATGCGCAATTCGTTGCCCTCCGCATCCCTTTCTAGATGCAGGGGCATGTTGTAGAAGTCGTTGATGGGATAGCGTTCCTGCTGCCAGCCGTCAGCGTTGAGATATTGGGCAAAATATCCTTCTTGATAGAGCAATCCCACTCCAACTAGGGGCAATCCCAAGTCGCTGGCTGATTTGAGGTGGTCCCCCGCTAGAACGCCCAAACCGCCAGAATAAATGGGCATGCAATCGGTTAAGCCAAATTCCGCCGAAAAATAGGCGTAGCATTCCGATTGGGGCGGATTGGAGCGATTTTTGCGATACCAGCGGCGGTCTCGGAGATAGTCATCGAGCTGGCTTTCGGCGCGTTCCATTTGCGCTAGGAACCCTTCATCCTCCGCCACTTCTTTGAGGCGTTCTTGACTGATGGTTCCTAGCATTAACACGGGATTGTGGCGGCTGGATTCCCACAAATCCCGGTCCAAACGCCGGAATAGGTCTTTCGTTTCTACGTTCCAGTCCCAGTGGAGGTTGTATGCCAGTTTGCGCAGTTTTTCCAACTGCGGCGGTAGGGAGGGCGAAACGTTAAATGTACGAATTGGTTGCATATGTCAAATCTTAGAAAATAGAAGTATTCGGCACTGTGGAAATGGTGGCCAATCGGAAGTTGAAAACCAAATCTAGAAAGCAGCACAAGTCAAGTTGGGGATAGGTAAGGGTTCGCAAAAACCGTTGCACAAATGCTATCTATGTTGTCTATTGTCGATCAACTTGGCAGGGACGGTTGCCGATCTTAACGGAAGTTTTTGAAGTTACCCCATGAATCGGGAGCTTGAAAGCCCTGACTTTTCACGCGCAGGGATGAAAAGCAACCCGTGCGGCGGTCGCCACCGTTAAAATCAAGTTGAGGTCTACAATCTAAAAAAGCAGGCGAAATTTTTTTTATCTATTTTCGTACATCATGTTGCCTCTCAGCTACGAATTCTCCCCTCAAGCCGACATGCCGCCAGGCTCAAAGGTAGAGTCGTAGTGGGAAATCTGTCGGCAAGTTGGCAATGATGGGCTGAGAGAACGCCAAGATGGGCTCAAATCCCGAAAATTGCCTGTCAACGC
>NZ_LNDC01000111.1 GCF_001870905.1 Geitlerinema sp. PCC 9228 | reverse complement strand
ACGTTCGACTTTCTTCCAGTCGATATCTCGCCATTCCAGTCTCACCGTATTGTTTCCAACCGTTTTGGACGTATCCATGCTACTAAGACTTTACCTTCCAAGTTATCGAGAGTCTGTCGGCCTATCCAACCCATTACAGGCTGGCGTTCGCTTCTGACTCTATCCTGCCCACCGCAGGCTTGCGGATGGTTTCCTACTCAAGGTATCGACCTTGTCCCTTGAGAGCCATACGGGGGTTACTTCGTTCCAGATACCGATTGGTTGTGCCCTTAGGATGTCACTTTACGCCGGGTTGGTTTCGGGTGTGTGAAAGGTCTGAGAGATACCAGCCTTTCCTATATCCTTAACCTTTTGGTTCCTGCGTTTCAGTCCAATTTTCGCAGGGTCTACATGGCGACGCTTCAATCATGACTTCGTTGTCTATCCGTAGGCACTTGCTCGAAGGGATACCTGTTTGGACCCAGGCTTAACCTCCTTTCATCCCCGCTTCACCGATTTGATAACCATTCTCCTCGGTGGGGGATGTGCTTTCACGCAACACACCTTGCGGGACGGACTTGCACCGTCATCAGTATCCGGTTGTCAAGGGGTGAAACCCTTGCCTCGCCCACGCTTTAGGATGTTTCCTTCAGCTTTTGGCGAGAACGAATCGCACTTTCTAAAGCTATTGTAGGTCGCTTTCCCTATTTTATCGTGGCTGATTTTGTTGTTGTTATACCCGGGCGGGAGGTTGCATTCTGGCGAAGAAATGTACAATGTGGAATATAGATGAAACCTATTTTCGTTTAAGGAAGCGCAGCAAGGTTTAAGGAAACGCTATGACACAGGCAGCAACCCAAACCCAAGAAAAACAAAACGGTATTCAAGTTAGCGATAAGGCCCTCAAACACCTATTGGCTTTGCGCGAAGAGAAAGGCAACCAGGATTTATGCCTGCGGGTCGGTATTCGCCAAGGCGGCTGTTCGGGAATGTCTTACATGATGGATTTCGAACAGGAGGGCAATATTCGTGCTGACGATGAGGTGTTTGACTACGACGGGTTTAAGGTGGTTTGCGACCCCAAAAGCCTGCTTTACATCTATGGCTTGGTTCTCGACTACAGCGATGCTTTGATTGGCGGTGGCTTCCAGTTCACCAATCCCAATGCCACCCAAAGCTGCGGTTGCGGTAAATCCTTCTCGGCCTAAGCGCGAACAACAAGGTACAATTTTCATTTGGGTTGGCGGAAAACTAGAATTCAATGGTGTTTCTAGGTATTTTTTCCGTCAATCCAATTTTTTGTATCTATCCCCTGAAAAGCTAGCTTATGAGCGAGAAAACGGCAGAAGAACTTTTTAATGAAGGCGTAGAACGCTACCACGCCGGCGAAAATCCCGAGGATTTGATTCCTCTGTTTAAAACTGTATGCGATCGCGCTTCAAAAAACAGTCCCCCTTGGACTTCTTTGGCTTGGTTGTATTTGCTTACCGACCAACCTAAAGCTGCCTACAAAGCCGCCTCGAAAGCTGTGAAGTACAATCCCCACGACCCCCAAGCACGGGTCAATTTAGCGATCGCTATGTTGGAAACCAACAAAAAAGGCGTTCGCGACCATATCGATAAAGCCAACCAGTTGATGGTTACCTCTTCCGATTTACGCCAAGAATTGCAACAAAACTTTACAGATGGACTAAAGCGCAAGCCAGATTGGAAAAGCCTACAAAAAGTCCAAAATTGGTTGTTTGGCAGCTAAAATTATTGACTGCTGGGATGCCGGGTCTTGTCCCGGCATTTTTTCTTGCTGGTCAGTTTATAGAAATTAATCAAATTCGCTTCATAATTCCTTATACAACTTTATGAGATTTTCAGGTTGCCAATGATAAGATTTAGTGAAATCGACGATGAGGAAACTTTATCCTCAAATTTTTCTGGATCTCAATGTAGCGAAACTTAAGAGAGGTTAGGACAAATGACTGCAGGTAACGTAAATATCAAACCAGGCGCTCGCAATCACAAAGGCTTCTTTCTACAGAAAGGCAACTATCAACTAATAGATATTAACAAGTATGGATGGGCTTTAATTTGCCTGGATGATGCTGTTTGCCACTACGTCGATCCAGACGATTTGCAATTGCACAGCAAATCTTGTCAAATTGAAAGCTAGCTTCTAATTTGTGAGAAGATCTACTCAGAATTCTACAGGAATTTGGGTCTTAAACCTGAAAAATTGTCCAATCCCCAGTTGGACCAAACCTAAAAAAAAACTCCGCGACCCAAAACTCTATACCGGAAAAAATCCCTTAAATTTGATAAAAAAAACCAAGGCTGTACTTGGTAGCAAGTACAGCCATATTTTTGCTATCATCTAATACCAAATCCGCGACGCAAAACCACAATTTTCCTGTAGGGGGAACTCTCTGTTGGGGATTCTTTGTGTCGGGGTAGAAGGGCGCTACCCCGACATTTTTATGGGTTTATGTACATCGGATTTGGTATAATATTTTTTGAAATTGAAATGGTGGGACGTTCCAGCGATCGCGCCAACCACAACTACGATTCTAACGTTGCCTTCAAAGCCGATTGAATATCGGGATATTGATACTCAAACCCCGCCTCTTGCGTTCGTTTGGGAAGAACTTTTTGCCCTTCCAAAACCACCTTAGCCGCATCTCCCAACAGCAATTCCAAAGCAAAACTAGGAACCGGCAACCAGGAAGGTCGGTGCATCACTTCCCCCAAAACCTGACATAATTCTTTCATTCTAACCGGATTGGGCGTCGTCGCATTAAACGTACCGGCAACTTGCGGGTCTTGCAAAGCGCGGATAATAAAATCCACCAAATCTTCCCGATGGATCCAAGAAAACCACTGATTGCCTTCTCCCAAAGGACCGCCCATAAATAATTTAAACGGTAGCAGCATTTTCTCCACAGCGCCACCGGGTCCGACTACAATGCCAAACCGGAAAATCACCAGGCGAGTACCATGATTTTTCACTTCTTCGGCGGCCGCTTCCCATTTTTGGCAAACCTGTGCTAGAAAATCGTTACCGGGGGAACTGGTTTCGTCGAAAGTATCGGTTTCGCTGGTTCCGTAGTAGCCGACGGCGGAAGGATTGACCAACACGGCAGGTTGGGGATTGGCGTTGGCCATGGCTTCCACAATTTTTTGCGTTCCCAACTGACGGCTGTCTAAAATAGATTGTTGTCGTTGGGAGGTCCATCTTTCGTCAGCAATTGGCGTTCCGGCTAAATTTACGACCCCATCGCAGCCAGACAGTGCATTTTGCCATTCTCCCGATTGGGTTGGCGTGTAGGTGACCACTTCTAAATTGGCAAACGCCGATGGGGGGAACATGCGTTTGGCTTTTTGGGAAGAACGGGTAAAGACTAGCAGCGAATGACCCTGTTGGTGTAGCTTTTGTACTAGGCGAGAACCAACAAATCCCGTTGCGCCTGTAATGGCAATTTTCATGGGTAAATCCTAAAAAATTCCGAAATTTTACGCTGAATATATTCTCTATCCTAGAAAAATTCGCGTCCAAGCGATAACATAGGCAGCCGTTGTTGCTGAAATGGCAGAAATGTCAGCAATTGGTGAAATTTTCCCATTTTGCGGTTTGCCAATTGCAGTAAAATAGGCAAATCGACAAATGGCAAACAACAGGCAACATGGAAACGAAGATTTCCAAATGTGATGGAGGTCGATGGTGAAGCTGTCAGAAAGAGTTTCTCAAGTGACCCCTTCCCTAACCCTGGCGATTTCGGCGAAGGCAAAAGCTATGAAAGCTGAGGGGAAGGATGTATGTAGTTTTAGCGCCGGAGAACCGGATTTTGATACGCCGGAACATATTAAAACGGCTGCCAAGGAAGCTTTAGATGCGGGAAAAACCAAATACGGTCCGGTGGCTGGGGAACCGGCTTTGCGCGAAGCGATCGCGAAAAAATTAAAAAACGACAACCAGCTTGATTATACAGCCGAAAATGTCATTGTTACCAACGGCGGCAAACATTCCCTATATAATTTAATGGTGGCGCTGTTGGATCCGGGAGATGAGGTGATTATACCGGTTCCCTACTGGGTCAGTTACCCGGAAATGGTGAAGCTGGCATCGGGAGTACCTGTTTTTTTGCCTGCTTTTCGCGATAATGATTATAAAATTACCCCAGAAGCGCTGCGTTCGGCAATTACCGAGAAAACGCGGCTGTTGGTTCTTAACTCTCCTGCCAATCCCACCGGTAGCGTGTATTCGCCAGCAGAAATTCGCGCGTTGGCAGAAGTGGTTGCCGAGGCGGATATTTGGGTGGTTTCGGATGAGATTTACGAGAAAATTCTTTACGACGGCGCGCAGCATTTGAGTATTGGCGCGGCTTCTGTGGCGGCTTTTGAACGAACTGTGGTTAGCAGCGGTTTTGCCAAGGCGTATTCTATGACGGGTTGGCGGTTGGGATATTTGGCAGGCAATAGGGAGTTAATTCAAGCGGTGAGTTCTATTCAAAGCCACAGTACTTCTAATGTATGTACGTTTGCGCAGTACGGTGCGATCGCGGCTTTGGAGTCTTCCCAAGATTGCGTGGAAGAAATGCGTCAAGCGTTTGCCGAACGTCGGAAATTAATGGGCGATCGCTTGCAAGCTATGCCTGGTATTCAGGTTAGCATGCCCTACGGTGCTTTTTACTTTTTTGTGGATATTCGCCCAACCGGTCAAAATTCTCTCGATTTTTGCCAAAAACTTTTGGATAGCCAACAGGTGGCGGCGATTCCGGGGGTGGCTTTTGGCGACGATAAGGCGATTCGCCTGTCTTATGCGACGGATAGGGAAACCATTGAGAAAGGAATGGATCGATTGGAGAAATTTCTGCGATCGCAAGTATAGATAAATATAGATATCTTTGGCAGCCTGAATGGTATGGTTCCTCTAGCGGCAATTGATGTTGGCAATGCTTTGCGCCTTTCGCTGCAGGTTTCCCTGCTAGCCACGGTTTTTGTCACTTTGGTGGGTGGCAGTTTGGGATATTGGTTAGCCAAAGCTAAGTTTTCTGGGAAAAAATGGGTAGAAGCGATTGTCACCCTTCCCCTAACTTTACCACCGGTGGTGGTGGGATTTTATTTGCTGTTGTTGTTCGGTCAAAATGGTGTTTTGGGAAAACCTTTATACGATTTGACTGGCTGGAGTTTGGTGTTTACCTGGCAAGGCGCTGTGGTAGCGGCTACCATTATGGCATTGCCGATTATGACCAAAACCACCAAAGCGGCTTTGGAAAGTGTCGATTCGGTGTATTTGCAAGCAGCGGCAACGTTGGGTCAATCGCCAATGGCGGTTTTGTTTCGCGTTTGGCTGCCTTTGGCTTGGAAAGGGGTGTTGGCAGGGGTGGTGTTGAGTTTTGCGCGCTGTTTGGGAGAATTTGGTGCTACGTTAATGGTAGCTGGGAATATTCCTGGTAGAACCCAGACTATGCCAATAGCGATTTACGAGGCAGTTCAAACTGGCAAGGATGGTTTGGGGTTTTTATTGGTGGCGATTCTGAGTTTGGTGTCTATGGGAATTATTTTATTTTCCAGTTCGTTAAATGAATAGGCGAATGGTGGTATAGCAGGAATCTTGATGGCAGCGGCAAACCCAAATGCAGCATTGGTCTTTATCCGATTTTCGCCGTGATTCTCCCAGTTTTTGGTTGGTGGCGGTTTTTACTTCTATCGTTTTACACGCGATCGCTTTGTGGATGTTGCGAGATAGTTTTATTGTAGCTTCCCAACCTAGGTCTACTTCTAACAGCCAAAGCCATATTTCTTTTAAATTAGTAGAAAGGAAACCAAATACACCATCCTCTAGTTCGGATTCGCCATCTACGAATTCATCGCCAGCAACAAGGAAGGAAACTCCCCAGCCAGCTACTTCGCCAAAACCTTCTCCCGATTCGGAAGCGAATAATACGAGTGTAGCTACCAAATCTGAAATTCCAGCAGCCAACCCCTCGCCGACGCCTTCGCCTGCTACTGATAATCCAGAAAATTTAGCAACAAAACCCTCGCCGACGCCTTCGCCTGCTACTGATAATCCAGAAAATTTAGCAACCAACCCCTCGCCGACGCCTTCGCCTGCTACTGATAATCCAGAAAATTTAGCAACGAAACCCTCGCCGACGCCTTCGCCTGCTACTGATAATCCAGAAAATTTAGCAACGAAACCCTCGCCGACGACAACAACGAAGCCAGCAACCAATCCACAACCAGAAATATTGTCATCGCCAACTGGGGAAAATGGTTATCCTAGGGAAAATCGAGAAATTGCAAGTTCGCCAAGCGTTTCTGAAGAAAAATCGCCGAATATAGATAACTCACGCAGCAATCGTTCGACAGAACCTGGCACAAACACCACGGAAAATGCTACTGTTGGTGAAATTGGTGTTACGGCTAATATATTAGCTTCCCGTCTTGCCGACCCCAATCGCGATATCCCCGATAGACCTGCCAAACCCAACCCAACCCATGGAAATGCCGTCTTTTACTTGTCAGAAGGCGAAACGGATTTTGGTCGGGTGATGGTTATAACTGTGTTAGTAGAAGCTGATGGCAGTTCTCATGTAATTGCCGTACATTCCCAGCAAGGGGAAACCATATCGTCAAACCATCCTTACCAGAGGATAGCACGTTCTTTGGTCGAAAAGTGGCAGTTTCAACCCGCACAAACGGCAGGTCAACCAGTTGCTAGTTTGTTGGATGTAGAGGTCAAACTTGTTTCTCGCTGAATTGATAGAGAAATTTGATTTTTAGAAGAATAATATATAGAAAAATTATATGCGAGCAGCTAAGAGAAGCAGCGATCGCCTGTCATTCTACTGCATGCTAGCAGAAAAAAACCTAGTAGGGCGGGACACGGCCCACCCACCCATCAGGGATTTTTTGGCAGTTCTGGGAAACAGATATTTAGCTAATTCCCACGGCGATAGCAACCAATCCAGCTACAAATGCGATCGCTAAAACTCCCATAATGGCATAATTGCGCTTTTGAGTACTTGTGGGTGGTTCTGCTTGATAAACTTTCGGTTCGCGAGCAAAGTTATTTAGACGACCGCCATCTTCGGTTGTATAGGGCATAATACCTACTCCAGTTACGACATTTCTATTAGTTTAGCAGAAACGTAATGTTTCGTTGTTGTGGAATGCCTTTGTATGAATTTGAAAGCAATTGCCATCAAAAGGCTTCGCAACGACTATAGCACATAGCCACTTGGGTTTGTCCAGAAGCGATCCAAAGATAGCTCGGAAAACCACACAAATGCAGCTTTTGCTAAATTTCATCTTTCATTTTCCCCATTTTCTTGATTTCCAGAAGGGTCTACCGCTTCTACACTCACCCCCCAACGCTTTAATGTGGTTCCTAGGGTAATTTGCAAACTCGTTAGTTGGTTTAAATAGTCGATAACTGCTTGCAATTCCCGATTTTGCGCTTCCACAACGTCATCTTCTAAGTTGGCAATGTCTAAAATGCTCACGTCAACCCCCAAACGCAGTTTTTCCCGTTCGTTTTCTAGTTGTTGTTCGGTTAACTGCAAAGCTTCTTGCTCTAAAGTTATTTGACGGCGCTGAAAACGAAGGTCTCGCAAGCGGTTTTGTAGTTCGATGGTCAAATTTTCTCGCTCTTCTTTTAATCGATTTTGTTCTTTTTGCAATTGAATTCGAGCACGGCTAACGCTTTGTTCTCGTCTTAAATCCCCAAACTCCCGTTGCAATTGCAGACCAACGCGAAATTCCTGGCTATCTTCACTGCTGGTATCTAGATTGTTGCGATATCCTCCCGTCACATCAAATTGCCACAGGCGCTCATTTTTTGCTAACAGTAAATCGAGTTTTTCAATTTCTACTGCTAATTTAGCTTGCAAGTAGTCGGGATTGTTGGCTAAGGCAATGGGAAGGAGTTTTTTAACAGTTAGAGAGTCTAAGGTGATATTTTCAATTTCTAAACCGGCTAGAGATGTTTCCAGATTGATGTTTTCTAAGGATGGCGTTTCGGCGGCAATGATGGTCATATCGCGATCGCGTTGGATGTCTAAAATTTCCAATAAATTGAGTTGTGCTTCTTGTAAGTTATTTTGTGCTCTTTGCAGTTCGACTTCTTGTTCGGCAACTGAGCTTTGGCTGCTGACAATATCAATACCTGGACGACGACCGGCATCAATCAAGGCTTGCGTAACTTCTAATTGTCGTTTTGTACTTTGCAAGGCATTTTCTCGAATTATCAATGCCTGTTGTGCTTGGATAAGATTGCGATAGGCTCTGGTGACACGATCGATGGTACCGATCAGGCTATTTTTTAGGGTAAGTATGTTGATTTTTTCTTGTATTCTAGCTCGTTCGATTGGCTCGCGATTAACATCAATTCCTGCATCTTGCAATAGAGGCTGTTCGATGTTAACAGCAATTTCTTGATTCCAAATATTTTCGGCTATTTCTTGCCAATTTCGCCTCCCTTGCCATAGGATTTGAATATTCCCTCCTGTGGGTAAATCCATGGTTAAACCAGTATCGATTCCTATTTCACCGCGGCTGGTCGAATTGTCTCCAAAACGATTTTCCACAAAATCTGTAAAAATTCTTGGGGAAAAGTTAGGAACAAATTCATCTTCTGCAACTGCTAAATTTTGCCGGTCAATAATTCTGTCGAGATAGGCATTTTTAATTTGTCTGTTGTTTTGCAGAGCCAAAATAATAGCATTTTCTAAGGTTAGTTTGAACTGGGAAGTACTGGTTTGATTGGATGAGGATTCTTTGAGAGCAGCCACCCGATGTTGGTAGGTGGGTTTTGTGGTAGAATTTTTCGGTTGGGATGGGGAGTTTTCTACAGCGATCGCATTGGTATCGGGAGAAGGTTGGGGAGTTGGTGAAGGGGAAGGAGGAATTTTTGGTGGTTGGGGAAGCAAAACTTCTGCTTGCGGTGGCGGTGGGGATGTTTGTGGTATGCGATGCCATGTTGCGATCGCGCGTTGCGGGTTTATTGTTTTTTGCTCAATGGTAATTTCTGGAGAGGGTGGTGGGGAAGTAGGAGAAGAAGAAGAAAAGGTTTTGTAGATGGCTTTTTGTGCGGTAAAAATGAGGGAAGAGATAGAAATTTTTGGTTTTGGAGATGGGGAAGATTCCTGTTTGGCAGAACTGGTACCTGGCGGTGAAGATTCTCCCTGCAGCAGCAGCGAAAAACTACCTAATGTGGTCAAACTAGCTAGGGAAACAATGCCAAGACCAAATGCTATGCGACGGCAAAAGTAGATAATTTGCAAGCGAGAAGGAGACTCCATAAAGCAAAATAGAAAAGTGACACTAGAACTGGTTAATTTCCTCGTAAAGCGGCTACTGGATCGAGTTTGCTGGCTTGTAAAGCAGGAAAAAAACTAGCGCCAACGCCGACAAATATGGACGAACCAATGGCGATCGCAGCGTTGAATGTGCTAAAGGTATAGGGAAGGGTAAAGGTTTGCGCTACAATAATGGTAATACTATGAATGGTGGCGATCGCGAGGATTCCGCCTAATAAACTTAATAGTGTGGCTTCGAGGATAAATTGCAGCATAATATCTTTTTGGGTAGCGCCTATTGCCATTCGCAAACCGATTTCTGGGGTTCTTTCGGTGACGGTGGCAATGGTAATATTGGCGATGCCTACACCGCCTACTAGCAGGGAAACAACTCCAACGGCTAAAAGCGATCGCGATACCATTGTTAGGGTTTCTTCTTGTCGCTGAATGCGTCTAATATTATTAAACCCCCTAAATTTTTCATGGGGAAAACGCTGTTTGAGTAATTGTTCGGCACGTTGGTTTACTTTTTCCAAATTTTGACGATGGTAAGGTCGGATGGCAATTCGATCGATTTGTCGTTGAGCGGTCATTGCTTCGTAGTAAACTGTTGATACCAGCAAAAGTCCTTCGGACTGATTTCTAGAAAACAGGCTATTTTTGGTTTCTACAACGCCAATAATGAAATAGGGTCGTTGGCCAAAAAAGATGCGTTTGCCTACAGGATTGTCATTAGGAAATAATTCCGCTGCTAGTTTTTGGTCGATAACAATAACAGGACGATACTTTTCAATATCGGTTTTTGTAAAAAAACGTCCTTGTAATAATTTACGTCCGGAAGCTTCTAAGAATTTACGAGTAACGGCTTTACTATCTAAATTTTCTCGTTCAATATCTTGAAAACGTACGGCATTGCTTATATTCCAACTTATGCCGGCAATTGCTTTCACTTCATCTCTCATACGCGATCGCAAGTATTCCAAATCCTCATGTTGAAAATCCAACGTCCAAGAAAACAGTAGTGCTTGCGGTGCTTCTTGTTGGGAGAGTTGCTTGGCAATGACTTGCTGGCTAATGGTTCTTACCTGTAGCGTCCCCATCACCGCCGCTACTCCCATAAATACCCCTACCATGGTCAATCCCGAACGCAAAAGATTCGATCGCAAAGACAGTAAAGTTAGACGCAGCAAATCCCATTTTTTTACTGACATGGTCACTCCTGTTCTGATTCCGATGGTTTTGGTTTTGGTTTGGCTGCCACCAACATTCCCGGTTCCAAATTCATATCCGGTGTGGGAAGAACAATGCGATCGCCAATTTGCAACCCCTCCTTGACTTCTACTTTGGTCAATCCTTCCATACCAATTTCAATGGGTTGTTGTTGCAATTGGTTTTGTTCGTCTTGCAGCCAGACAAACGGTTTCTCCGAACCCATTGCCATCACAGCTTCTGTGGGAACGGCAACCACATCCTGACGTTGTTGCACCACAATTTCTACACTTACTTGAGATCCAGGAATTAATTCTCCCGTTGGCTTATCTAACTGAATTGTTACGGGTATTTTACCAGAAGACTCGCTGTTATTATTATCGCTGTCGGCTAACAAGGCAATATGCTCGATTTTGCCAGAAAACGTTTCCATTTGCGGACCAATCTTGTTAATGCGAGCCTGTTGGTTGGGTTCTACTTGGCTGGCTGTGAAGATAGGTAACTGTAGTTCGACAACTTCCTGTTGGGGATTTCCCAAAATCACCAATTCGTCTTCCTGGGAAACTACGTCCTCCGCAAGGGTTTTCACATCCAATACAACGCCGGCAAAAGGCGCTCGAATGCGACGTTTTTGTTGTTCTGACAAGAGTTCTTGGCGTTTTAACATCAATTCTTCTTGCTTGAGCAGACTGGTTTCTAGCTCGACTTGGGCTTGCTGCAGATTTGTTTTTGCACTTGCTACCTGTTCGCGCGCTTCTCGTAGCTTTTCTTGGATGGTTTGCTGGATGTCTTCTACATTCAAACGCTGTTTTTGCAAATTTATTTTTTCTTCTTCTAAGGTAATTTCTTGGCTGCGCAGGCGAGCGCGTGCGTCGCGTACGTTTTTTTCTGTGTCGAAATAACTATCCTCGGAGATAAATTCTTTGTCTAACAAGGTTTGGGCGTTTTGTCGTTTTCGTTCTGCGTTGGCAAGGTCGGCTTTGGCTTCTCGAACGGTTTGTACTTGGTTATCGATTTTCCGCTTTTGTTGTGCGATTTCTAACTGTTTTTCCCGCAATTCGCGGTGGTATTCGCTGTTTCCGGCTTGTAAAGTTTGAAGTTTGGCTTGAGCGTTTTCTAGCTTTTGTTGTGCTTCCCTTCCTTTTTGGCGTTGGTTTTCTAAGGTTATCTGGTGTTTGGCGATTTCTAATTCTTGTTTTTCTAGTTGGCTTTGTTGGTCCACATCGGCTAAAACAATTAGTAAATTGCCGCGGTTGACGCGATCGCCAGCATCCACCAATACTTCCTTGACAATTCCTTCGATGGGGGCCTTGAGGGTTTGCTGTCCGCCTAATTTTACGGTACCGTTTTCATTAACCACTTCTTCGACGGTATCTTTTTTGACTTGCAACACGCGAGCGACAACCGTCTGGCTGGTATGGCGAATTTGCCAAACATAAATTCCCCAACCTCCCAGACTAATGCCAGCGAGGATAGCCGATCCTAACAACCAACGCATGCCATGTTTTTTGGTGAGTTTGATGGCCATTGGTATTCCCACACCCACAGATATGTTCGTATTTTATCTTGGATTTTCTACCGATTCCAGTAGGTAAACCCTTTTTATTGCTGCTGGTTTGGAAAATATTGTTATTTTGGCATAGATGATGGCGAATACGATCTCGTACAGTCCTGCTTATACGATTGTGCCTACCTACGAATGTTTCAATCGCTGTAGCTACTGCAATTTTCGCACCGAACCGGGGAAAGATAAATGGTTGGAACTTTCCCAGGCGAGGAATTTATTGCGATCGCAGCAAAATAGAGGTACGTTAGAAGTTTTACTCCTCAGCGGCGAAGTTCACCCCAACAGCCAGCAACGACCGGCTTGGTTTAGCAGAATTTACGACCTGTGCGTGTTAGCGGCGGAAATGGGATTTTTTCCCCATACCAATGTGGGGCCTTTGCATCGCGAAGAAATGGCGAAATTGCGGCAGGTGAACGTGTCTATGGGGTTGATGTTGGAACAAATGACCCCGAAATTGCTAGAAACCGTACATCGCTACGCGCCTAGCAAAATTCCCCAAGTGCGCCGGCAGCAGCTAGAATGGGCTGGGGAGTTGCAAATTCCATTTACAACGGGATTGTTGTTGGGAATTGGTGAGTCTGAGGAAGATTGGTGGGAAACGTTGGAAACCATTGCCACTTTGCATTGCCGTTGGGGTCACATTCAAGAAGTAATTTTGCAACCGCATACCCAAGGAACCCGTCAAATTTGGCAGGAAAATACGTTTCCTATTTACCAGCAATTGCCAGAAATTGTCAGCAAAGCACGGGAAATTTTACCAGAGAATATGACGATTCAAATTCCGCCGAATTTGGTTTTGCAGCCGCAAATTTTACTGGATTGCTTGCAAGCAGGCGCGCGGGATTTGGGGGGGATTGGACCTACCGATGAGGTAAATCCTGACTATCCCCATCCCCACCGGCGGCAGTTGCAGGAAATTCTGGAACCGGCTGGCTGGCAGTTGCAACCGCGTTTGCCGGTGTATCCCCAATACGATGGTTGGCTTCCCCAATGGTTCCGTATCCCTGTAAGTCGGTGGCGGGAACGGGTGGCGGCAGACTGTGCGATCGCGGAGCATGCTTTCGATCGCCGAAAAAATTTGTAACAATTGCTGGCAAGAGATGGTTGGGAAAATTGTGGTTTTTGGGCAGTATTTGTACTTAGTTTGGCTGCTACTATGAAAAAATATGGGAAAGTACTCGGTAGATATGCTTAGCGATTCCATGGGTTGAGGCATTCTTATTTCGAGAATCTGGGGTTTATTTATTTTTCTTTACAGAAAACCAGAAAGATGTTGCAAAAGGTAAATTTCGATAAAAAAATATTGCTATTTTACCAGGTGAAAAGCGATCGCGAAAAAACATCAATTATCCTAATAAGTAGGAGATAGAAAGAGAAAACGAGCTAGCGAGTACGGACATTCCCTCGATCCCTATCTAGTGATTCCCCATTGGGGTCGTGGAAGCGCGGTTGTTTTCCTCGTTCTCGTTTTCATTTCTACTGCTTTTAAAAAGATTTGGTGGGATTTTATTGAGGATTAGAGGGATTTAACATGTCTGTAACAATTACCAATTTGACGCTACATATTATTGATGAAGAGATCGATGCTGCTTTGTACAGCCGCCGTTGCCAAAGCAGTGGTGTGACGGTACAAAATGGCAAAATTCGCGAGCAACTGCGTACTTACGTTCTCCAACAAGTGCAGCCTTGCTATGCCGTTATGAACGAAAACGACGATGAAAATTCACCGCGGACCTTGATTCCCCACCAACTGAGGCATCAAGTGAAATCCGCGGTGCGGCAAAAGTTGCGGGAATTGCTAGCAGAAGACAACTGGTACCAATCCCAACCTACTTCTTATCCATTAGGAGTGGAAGCCGAACAGGCCCCTTCGAGTTGGTTTGGTTAAGCTTCTAGGTAACTGCTGCGTATCGTACTCTTTGCACTTGGGTATGCCAAGTGCCATCCGGGTAAAAATAGAAAACCCGAAATCCCGGTTGTTGGCGATCGCTGGAAAAGGGTTCTTTAAAGGGAGCAAACTGAATGCAGGTAGAAGGCGTAGCTAGATACTGTACGCCTTGACGTTCGGCAGCAAACTCCTGATGGATATGTCCGGCGATCGCTAAACGTACTTGCGGGTATTTGTCAAGCACTTGCCAGAATTCCTCTGGATTTTCCAAGGTACTGCCATCCACCCAAGTGGTGTTGACCAGAAACGGCGGATGGTGTACAGCTACCAGGGTAGGGCGATCGCGACATTGTTGCAATTCCCGATCCAGCCACGTCAGGGTATCGGCGGAGAGTTTGCCACCTACCCAACCAGGCACCTGTGAAGGCAACAACAGGAACTGCCAACCTCCCAGTTGAAAAGATTTTTGCGGGTGAAAGGGAGGTTGGGAGAGAATCGGTTGCATGGCGGCAAAACAGTCGTGATTTCCAGCCAACCAGTAAGTGGGAATCTGCAATGGCGCGATCGCGTCGTACAATCGCTGGTAAGAGTCCATGGTTTCGTCTTGGGATAAATCCCCGGTTAGCAGTAGCATATCGGGTTTTGGTTGCAACTGCTGCACGCCATGGAGTACAGTTTGTAGGGATTTGGCCGTGTTGACGCCTTTGAGTTTTTGAGATTCGCTGGCAAACAGGTGGGTGTCGGTAATTTGCACTGCCACTAGAGCGGAATGGGAATTGGGATTCATACGTCTTCAAAAAATTTTTTTCTAGAACGGCCAACGCCTGTAGTTCATATGTTATTATGATTCTCGCAGTGGCGACATAGCCAAGCGGTAAGGCAGGGGTCTGCAAAACCTCTATTCCCCGGTTCGAATCCGGGTGTCGCCTTTTTGAGTTATTTTTCTATTTGTGTCCGGGGTCGGCGTCGTAGCTGATATACTGCGACATGTATTCTGGGGGTTCCACGTGGATGATGGTGCGTACCGGTGCGTATCGCTGTTCCAGTCTATCTTCCACAGCTTCGGTGATTTGGTGAGCCGTTTCTACGTCATTGGCATTGACGATTAAATGCATTTCGATAAAGACCTGACGACCGACGATGCCGCGAGAGGCGATCGCGTGGCAGTTGCGAACTCCCCGAACCTGCATCACTTCTTCGTAAATGGCTTCCGGTGCGATCGCGATTTCATCCACCAGCCAGGGTAAATTTTCTCTGACCACATCCCAGCCGCTTTGAAAAACCAACAACGCCACGGGGAACGCTAGCAACACATCCAGCCATTGCAACTGGGGAAGATCGACATTCCTTGCCGACCAAATGCCTACCAAACCACCAATAACAATCATGGTGACCCAAACATCTCCCATGGTATGCTTGGCGTCGGCAATCAGGATGCTGCTACCAATCTTCTGCCCCACAGAACGCTCGTAAAATGCTACAAAAATATTGACCCCCAATACTACTAACAACAACCACAGGTGGGAGGCTGTAATGGAAATTTCCTGGGTGCCAGTTAGAAGCCGATCGATGGCACCTTTGAGAATTTCAAAACAGGCGATTCCCAAAAAAGCCGCCACTCCCAAAGCACCAATGGCATCAAATTTTTGGTGACCGTAGGGATGTTCCCGGTCTGGCTTGGGGGTGGCAAAGTGGTTGGCGACCAATCCCAAAATGTTGTTGGCACTGTCGGTGATGCTGTGCAAGGCATCGGCTAGCAAGCTGAGGGAACCGGTCAGCAAGCCAATGGTTGCTTTGATTGCCATGACCAAAATGTTCAATGCTAGGGTGACCAGCAAAACGCGACGAACTTGAAAACGATTGTCGGTGACCACGGAATGGGTTTCCTCCTGGCGATCGCCACTTGAAGATCCTTCTCCCCAATCCTAATACGATTTTCTAATTGCAAATCGAAAAAAATCACTAATTGCAAAACCTATGACTGCTACTGTTTTCATTACGGGTGCTTCCCAAGGCAGCGGCCGGGCCACGGCCAAACTTTTTGCCGAAAAAGGCTACAATGTGGTATTGATTGCCCGACAAAGCGATCGCTTGCAAGCCACCGCCGCAGAACTGGCGGGGAGTAACGGTCAATCCCTTGCCATTCCCACCGATGTCACCGATGCCACCCAAGTGCAAACTGCGATCGCCAAAGCTTGGGAAACTTTTTCCAACATTGATGTATTGGTTAACAATGCCGGAATTTGCCTGACGGGAACCACGGAAAACACCTCCCTGGAAGATTGGCATCGGTTGATGGATGTGAATTTTTGGGGATATGTGCATACCATTGATGCCTTACTGCCTCACTTTTTGGAACGGGGAACCGGCAGCATTATCAATGTGGGTTCCTTTGGCGGCAAAATGCCACTCCCCAATATGACCGCTTACTGTGCCAGCAAATACGCCGTGACGGGATTGACCGAAACTTTGCATCTGGAATTGGAGGCGAAAGGCATCCACGTGGGTGCGGTTCATCCCGGGGTAATCAATAGTAGTTTTATGGAACGTGCCGTATTTCGTTCTACCGATGAAAACAATGCTAGCGAGGCACAGGAAAGAATGAATGCTATTTTGCGATCGCCTTGGGTCAGCCAGCCGGAAGATATCGCACAGGCGGTTTGGCAAGCCTACCAACAAAAACGCAGCGAAGTGATTGTGGGTGCTGCTTTTTGGCTAACAGAAGCCTACCGGTTGTTTCCGCCGCTGGTGCGTGGTTTCCTCGGTCAGGCTCGCTAGGTATTCGTTTGGTTCGTAGTTTGTTATACAATGGAAGCGTAGAAAAAGCTATTCTAGCGTTAAAAACGTATAGCGTGAACCCTACAAGATACCAAAAACTCCAACAAATCCTCAACCAACGACAACCCGACTTAACCGTTTTAGCGGAGAACGTTAAAAAACCCCATAATTTATCTGCTATTCTGCGTACTTGCGATGCGGTAGGGGTTTTTGAAGCTCATGCCGTCAATCCCACCGGTGGCGTTCCTACTTACAGCAGCGTAGCACAGGGCAGTCAAAAATGGGTCCCTTTACGCATCCATGCCGATATTGAAAGTGCGATCGCGTGTTTGCAAGAACGCAACTTTACCCTGTATGCGGCACATTTATCCCCAAACCAGATAGACTACCGCCAAATTGATTATACCCAACCCACAGCGATCGTGCTGGGAACGGAAAAGTTTGGGGTGAGCGATGAAACTGCCTCTTTGGTGGACCACCACATCCGAATTCCCATGGTGGGTATGGTACAATCGCTCAACGTTTCGGTTGCTGCCGCGACGATCGTGTTTGAAGCCATGCGACAGCGACAAGCCGCCGGCTACTACGACAGCTGTCGTCTTGACCAAGACACCTACCGGCAGGTGTTGTTTGAATGGTCGTATCCCGAAGTTGCCGAACGTTACCGCAAACTCGGCAAACCCTATCCTCCCCTCAATGAAGTGGGAGATATTGTCAGAGAAATGGCGTAAGCTAGCTATCTTCTTGCCTTTTTCCCAACCATGCAACTCCAGCGAATCGCGATCGCACCTTCCCAAGTTCGAGGCAATACCATTTCCCTCACTCCCCACCAGCAACATTATTTGTATCGGGTGTTGCGATGCCAACGCCGCGATCGTTTTATTGCTATGGATGGTGGTGGCAATTGGTGGCTTTCCCAACTAACCGGAGACTCGCAAGCGGAAATTGTGGAATTCCTCGATGCCAACAACGAACTACCAGTTGCTGTTACTCTGGCGGCTGCTATGCCGAAGGGAAGTGGGTTTGAAGAAATTGTACGCTACAGCACTGAGTTGGGAGTCACTCGCATCGTTCCCCTACAAAGCGATCGCACTTTGCTGCAACCCAGTGCCAAAAAACGCCAACGTTGGCAGCGGATAGCGGCGGAGGCGGCGGAACAGTCGGAACGCCAAATGATTCCGGAAATCACCGAACCCCTTTCTCTGGCGGCTTATTGTTCCACTGTATCTGATACCATTGCTATATCCCATCGCTTGGTTGCAGTTGCTAGAGCAGATGTTCCCCATTTGGCGGAAATGATACCTGTTTCTGGGGAAATTGCGATCGCCACAGGACCGGAAGGGGGATGGTGCGACAGGGAAACAATCTGTTTCCAAGAATATCATTTTCAGCCAGTTTCCCTTGGAAAAAGAATTTTACGAGCTGTTACGGCACCTTTGGTGGCTTTATCGGCGATCGCGGCGGCTTGCGAATCTGGAAAATAAGCGAAATTTTCAGACAATGGTTGCTTGGCTGAAAACGAAATCAAAAAAGATATTGGCAAAGGGAACTTTACCGTAGCATACTAGAGGTCAGGCAACCAGAAGTTTCTCGAAAAAACACCCAGAAAATAAGTATAGATGTTTCCCAAACGCAACCGCAAAAAGTTTACGGCGTTGAAAATTGCTTTCATCTACCTAGTGGTAAGCAGTTTGTGGATTTTATTCTCCGACCAGTTAATTTTAGGCATCACCGACCGCGTTGAAGTGACGGCGAGACTGCAAACAATTAAGGGATGGGTCTATACATTAGTGGTCACTGGACTTTTATACGAACTCATTCGTCGGTCGCGGCGATCGCTGGAACAAGCTAATAATTTGCTACTCAATATTATTGAGGGCACTCCTGATGCTATTTTCGTAAAAAATTGGCAAGGTCGCTACATTCTTTGCAATACAGCCACCGCAAAAGCTCTCAACTGCACTACCGAAGAAGTGGTTGGAAAAAGCGATCGCGATTTATTTGGCGAGGCAGAAGCTCAAGAAATTGTCGAAAACGAGCGTTCAATTTTAGAATCTGGTCAGCCACAAACTTTGGAAGAAACCGTACAGCTTTCTCAAGAGACCAAAACTTTTCTCTCTAACAAATATATTTGGCGTTCTCGTCAGGGACAACCCAAAGGAATCATTGGGATTGCCCGCGATATCACCGAACGCAAGCAATTATTAGAAGATTTACGGCGGCAAACCCATTCCCTACAAGCCTTAAGTGCGGTAACTGCTAATGCTATTAGTACGTTAGAATTGGACGATTTGTTGCATGTTTTGTTGCAACGAATTGCGGCTGTGATTGCTGCCGATGCGGCGATTATTTTCCTTTATGACAACGGTACTTTATATCCCCGCTGCGGTGTGGGAATTCCCGAGAGAAAATTAGAAAGATACGGACAAATTTCCATCCGGGGATTAGCCAATGCGATCGCAACGCAAAACCAACCCATTTATATTGAAGATATCCAGCGAGACAAGCGATTCCGTGCTGCTAGCGAAAAAACCCGGTCTTGGATGGGGGTACCTTTAAAAAGAAATGGGAATTTCGTTGGGGTTTTGCAAATTGAGTGGCACGACCTCCATCCCTACAGCGAACAGGAAATTCACCTGTTAGAAATTACCGCCGAACGCTGTGCCATGGCGATTTTAAACGCACAGCTATACGAAACCACCAAACAACTGCAAGAACGCCTGCAACTGCAAATCGAACGCATGCCCATTGGTTGTATTTTACACGATCGCCAAATGAAATTTACCGATTGGAACCCAGCCGCCGCCGAAATTTTTGGGTATTCCAAATCAGAAGTCTTGGGAAAACATCCCTACGAGCTCATTGTTCCGGCTGCTTTACAAAGTGAAGTCGAGGAAATTTTTCAAACCTTGAAATCGGGTCATTTTAGCGCGCGTAGCGTTAATAAAAATATTACCAAAGATGGGCATTTGATTACCTGCGAGTGGCACAATACTTCCCTGCGGGATGCCAAAGGCAATTTTACCGGGGTTTTGTCGATGGTCAAAGATATTACCGAACACCAGAGCATCCAAGACCGCATGTGGCGGTATGCTTTCTACGATGCGGTTACCCAACTTCCCAAGACGGAATTGTTCCTCAAACGGCTGGAACAAATGTTGCAGGAATATCAAAATCAGGAGCGGGGAACGTTTGCTTTATTCTATCTTTCTTTAGACCGGTTTCAATTTATTAAATACAGCCTCGGCCATAATATTGCCAAACAACTTTGTATGGCCGTTGCCAGACGTTTGGAATCCTATTCGCCAACCCCAGCCATGCTGGCTAGAATTGAAGGGGATGAGTTTGCCATAATTTTGGAAACGGTTGCCGAACATAGCGATGCTATTCATATTTGCCAGCAAATTCAAAATGAATTGGTCAAACCGTTTCATCTCTCCGGTCACGAAATTTTTACTACGGCAAGTATTGGGGTGGTTTTGAGTTCGCTTCCCAATATTGATGCCGAAAGTTTTTTGCAAGCTGCCGATACGGCAATGCATAGCGCTCAAATTCAAGATACAGCCAATAATTATGTTGTTTTTGACGAACAAATGCAAGCGGAAGCAACGCGCAAGTTTCAACTCGATTTGGATTTGCGACGTGCTTTAGACAATCAAGAACTCATGGTATACTACCAGCCAATTGTTTCTATAAGCGATCGCCGTTTGAGCGGTTTTGAAGCACTGCTACGCTGGCAACATCCTTTGCAAGGCTTTATTTCGCCGGCAGAGTTTATTCCCCTTGCCGAGGAAATTGGGTTGATTTCTTCGTTGGGAATGTGGGTTTTGTACGAAACTTGCCAGCAAATTAGAGCGTGGCAGCAGGCATATCAAATTTCGTTTCCCCTCACGGTGAGCGTGAATATTTCTGCCATGCAACTCAAGCAGCCTAATTTTATCGAACAAATTGATAGTATTTTAAATACCACTGGCATTGACCCCCAAAATTTAAAATTAGAAATTACGGAAAGTGTTTTGGTGGAAAATACGCAACAGATTATTAGAATTTTAGAGCAGTTGAAGGCACGGAAACTGAGTATTTGTATTGACGATTTTGGGACGGGATATTCTTCTTTGAGCTACCTACATTCGTTTCCTTTCGATACGTTAAAAATCGATCGCTCTTTCGTCAGACGCATTGGTATCGAAACCGAAAGCGAATCGGTCATGCACACGATTGTGGTTTTGGCACGCAATTTAAATATGGAAATTATTGCCGAGGGGATCGAAACATTGGAGCAGTTGGCTCATTTACAAAATTTAGGATGCGAGTACGGTCAGGGGTATCTATTTTCCCGACCGGAAGCTAATTCTGCGATCGCGCAATTGCTGGCTTCGGGAAATTTGCATTTGTAGGGGAGTGTGGAAGCAGGGGAGAAACACCAACCAATTTACGACTTTCTTTTTCTTTTCCTTCTTCCTATTCCAGAATCCCAACTCCCGAGGTCCCATTCTCTCTCCTCTCCCCGGCGGCGTGCCATCAGTTTCAAATAGATTTCTTGATAAACTTCCCGGCTAATAGGATAGAAATAAGCTAAAATTAATCCAAAAATTAGTAAAATGGCTGGTAAGGGACTGATAATTAAGCGAATAGCCAGCATCGCCGATTCCGGCTGTGGCGGGGGTGCAGTTTCGCCGCGGGGAATGGAGATAAAGCCAGCGATCGCGAGAATTCTACCTACCAAAAATAAAGCGATCGCGGTCCCCAATTTTTCCAAAAATACGGTAAAACCGTAGAAAATCCCTTCGCGACGTTCGCCAGTAAGCAGTTCGTCGTAATCGACCACATCGGGAAACATGGACCACGGGACGAGATAGGCGGTAGATAAGCCAATGCCTACCATAACGGCGAAAAAGTACATCCAGCCAACGCTGTCGGGTTGGAGTAACAAAAGACCCACTTGTGCAATTAACCACAAAGGAACCCCCAGCAAATAAACGATCTTTTTCCCAAAACGCCTGCCGATGACACTCCAACCAAATACTGCTGCCAGTGCGGTTCCCTGAACGGCAATGGCGGCTTGCACCAAGTGATTTTCCGATAGTTTCATCCAGTTAACCACAAAATAAGGCAGAATCGAAGCGGTTAGTTGCGCTGCCAGCCAGGAACACAAATAGATACCGATAACCAATAAATAGGGACGGTTGCTGAGAATTGTTTTCACTTGCTGTTTGAAGGGCAACCGTTTGGCATCTTGGGGAGGCTGTTGGTAGCGTACTTTCTGAAATCGCGGATAGGTGCCCCAAATGCTAAAATAAGTCGGCACGATCGCGAACATGCCGCCAATGGCCCCCAAGACCAAATAGCGTTCCGGTCCAGTTGCCATGACAGCGAATATGCTTTTTGCCAGTAGCAAACCGCACATGCCACCACCAATGCTAAAGGCAGAACGAAAGCTCATCAAACTGGTACGTTCGTCGTAGTCTCGGGTGAGTTCCGGTGCCAAAGCCGAAGCTGGTAGCATGACTGAGGTATAGGCACTGAAAAACAAAATAGCAACGAAACTGTAGTAGGCAAACATTTGCCAATCTTTCTCAAAAGGGGGAATAAACCACACCAGAAAGAAGGCAATTCCCAGGGAAATGCCACCAGCCAGCATCCAGGGGTAGCGTTTTCCCCAGCGGTGGATAATGTTGGGAGGCAAAAAGCGATCGCAGCGATCGCTGAGGGTGCCAATGAGGGGATCGTTAAAGGCATCCCAAATATTGCCAACCAGCAAGACGCTGCCTGCTAAGGCAGGATCCAAACCAGCAACATTGGTCAGAAAAAATAAAGCAAAGAAGGCTAAAATATTGGTGGTCATGGCCCCACCCATAACGCCAGCACCATAGGCAAATTTAACGGTGGGATGGAGTTTGTCTTGCATGAAGCTACCCTGGGGTTGTTCTCGGTGTTGGTGTTAGGAAAAAAAGTGGCTCGATTGGTTGTCGTTGGTTGTTCCCTCATCATGCTGGTAGCGGTTGGTCCGGGGGATTTGAATCCAAAATTCGCTCCCTTCACCGGCTGTCGAGGAACACCAAATTTTGCCTTGATGCCTTTGAACGACAATCTGGTAGCAAATGGCCAGTCCCAATCCCGTTCCTTTTCCCACGGGTTTGGTGGTGAAAAACGGGTCGAACAAGCGGTTTTGGATTTGGGGAGAAATCCCTACCCCGTTATCAGCAATGCAAATAGACACCCAATCATCGGCGGTTCGTTGCGTACGAATCCAAATGGTGGGAATCCGCTGGTGGCGATCGCTGGTGGTTTCTAGCCAGGCATCCACCGCATCGATGGCATTGCTAATAATATTAAGATACACTTGATTCATCTGTCCGGGGTAGCATTCTACCACAGGCAAATTGCCGTATTCGCGAACCACCCGAATTTCCGGTCGTCCCGGTTGGCTTTGCAGGCGATACTGCAAGATTTGTAAGGTACTGTCGATGCCGTGGTGCAGGTCAACTGCTTTGTTTTCCGCCTCGTCCAGATGCGAAAATCTTTTGAGCGATTGCACCAAGCCTTGGATGCGTTCGGTACCGCTTTGCATGGAAGCGATAATTTCGGGAAAGTCTTGTTTAATAAAATCTAAGTCAATTTCGGCAATTTGCTGTTGGATTCGCGGGTCTTGGATCTGGCAGCGTTCCTGGTAAGTGCCTAGTAGCTGCAGGAGGTCGAAAAAATAGTTTTCTGCATAGGTTAAATTGCCGCTGATGAAATTAACGGGGTTGTTGATTTCGTGAGCGATGCCCGCTACCATTTGTCCCAAACTGGACATTTTTTCGGCTTGAATGAGTTGTGCCTGTTTGTCTTGCAATTCTTGCAAAACTTGGCTGAGACGCTGTGCCTGAGAGTTGGCGGCAATCTCTGATTCTCGGCTTTGGCGGTACAGGTGAGCGTGGTCGATGGCGATCGCGAGTTGTTCGCGAATTTCCAACATGAGTTCGATTTCATCAATTTCCCAGACCCTATTTCCTTGGCGATGCTGGCACAGAAGCAACCCATCTTGGCTGCAGTTGGGACGCACGGAAGTAACCAAAAGTGATTGGATACCGTGTTGTAAAAAAGCTTGCTGTGGGGTTTTTGCCAGGACTTCTCCGGAATGTAAGTCATCAATTTGCAAACAATAGTTATTTAATAAAATTTCTCCTAAATCGGGATTTGCCGCCAGCAGCTGACAATTGGGAGGAGGATCTGCCAGACTATCCACGGCGGCGTGGCGAAAGCCGAGAATTCGGCCGTTTTCATCCCGTTCGTACCACACAAACTGACAAATATCGATCTGCAATAGCTGGCGAATTTCCTGGACTGTCGTTTGCAAAACTGTATCCAAATCTAGAGAACAACGAATTTGGTGGTACAGGCGACGCCGCAAGACTTCCTGTCGGTCTTGAAATTCCCGCAGCCGCTGCTGCGATCGCACCAGTTCTGCTTGGGTAGCTTGCAATTGTTCGTTTTTGCTTTGCAGTTCGGCGATCGCGTTTTCTAACTGGCGGGATTTATCCTCTAACTGGCAGCTATACTGGATAGAATGGGAAACTTCTCCCAACAGATCGACGACCACTGGTCTAAATAAATGGTTTTGTTCGTCTGCTCCTAGAAAAGGCAGCGGTTTGATGGGGGTTTCCCTGGTGCTGACAATTTCAAATTGTCCGTTGCGGCGAATTTTGCCGATGCGAAAGGGTTTTTCTATGTGTTGGTTTTGACGTAAATAAACCCAACCGCTGGGAGATAAAACTTTTTGTTCGCTGGCGGCTGGACGAATGTCATCGATGTGAAAGCTGCCGGCGGCTTCTACAGCTTGTTTCCATAAATAAACCTGAGTATAGGCTGAGACGATGGGGTCACTGGTGACGCGATCGCTGCCGTAGCGGTGGCGAAAGTTGCGAATAAAATGATGGTTTTCGGGGATATCCAAGCTTTGGAAGTAACTCCAAGCGGCGTAGTGACCGGCAGCGGCTTCCCCAATTTCCTGCAAGGTGGGTTCGGCAACGCTCAAAGCCAAAATGGGAATCTCGGCCGCAGAAATCCCGGCTTGGTGGTATTGTTGGTAAAAGGCTATGTTGGTGTCTCCGTTGAGGGTACTCAAAACAGCGTCGGGTTGCTTTTCTTGAATGTGCGCGATCGCGGCGGCGCACTGTTTTTCCCCCAACGGCAAATATTCTTCAGCGAGGATGGTTCCCCCCATTTGCTTGACAGTGGCTTTCACAATTTTATTCGCCGTTCGCGGAAATACATAATCTGACCCCAGCAAATACAAGTGGGTTTTTCCTTGTTCTAGCAACCAACGGACCGCCGGTTCGATTTGTTGGTTGGGACACATACCAGTGTAAAAAATATTGGGGGAACGTTCCAAACCTTCGTACTGTACGGGATACCACAGCTGGCTATTGTATTTTTCCACAATTGGCAATACGGCTTTGCGACAGGAAGAAGTCCAACAGCCGAACAACGCTGCCACCCGTTCTTGTTCGATGAGTTTTTTGGCTTGCAAGGCAAAACCCATCACTGCCGATTCCCCGTCTTCGATGGTGGGTTGGATTTGCTTGCCTAGAACGCCACCGGCAGCATTGATTTCCGCGATCGCCATCATGGCGGCATCTTTGAGGGGAGTTTCGCTAATCGCCATGGTGCCGCTGAGAGCGTGTAAAATGCCTACCTTTACTGTGGAACCAGTCATGGGTTGGGGATTTTTCCTCCTGTGGGTGTGGGCAAGTTAAGGTGTTGCACAGCCTATTCTTTACCTGCTGTTTGCAGAAAAACAGAAAACCCAGCACGTCTACCCCCATGGCGAATGCAAATGTTGGCCATTTGGGTTAAACTAAGCCAGACAGTCACCCACCTGACTCGTCTTCAAAACCGGACGTGATACTTTCGCATCATCCGGGGACTCAACAACTTGGCTCTTGTCACAAGTACCAAGACTACCATCGTTGGCAGTTTTTACATCGTGGCAATGTTTGTGAAGAAGTTGTAGGTTGTCGTATTTGTCCTTTCCGCCTAGGGCTTTTGGGACAATGGTTTGGTCGACTTCCATTATATCTTCCTCACGGAATGTCAGTCCACAATGGGCACATTTCCCTTTCTGTTTCCGATTCGTTTTTGCAGGTGGAAGACGTGACGTTCGACCTGTTTCCAGTCGATATCCCGCCATTCCAGTCTCACCGTATTGTTTCCAATCGTTTTGGATGTAATGCTACTTTCGACCTTATCTTCCAAGTCATCGAGAGTCTGTCAGCATATATTGGGTATTACCCCAATCGTTCGCTTCTGACTCCTTGTCTCGCTCACGCTTTAGGTTGTTTCCTTTCAGCTTTTGGCGAGAACGAATCGCACCAGACTTTCTTATAGTGACACATCTTGATTCTTCCATGCCACCACACTTTTTGTGAAGCCAACCGGCTTAGGCAGACCAGCTGGGTCGAGGAGGGGTTTTTGGGTTGCCTTCGCGATCGCTGCGAATTGGCAGTTTGATAGCAAATGCCGTTCCCCTTTCCCCAGTGGCTGGAGATTCACACCAAATTTCGCCACCGTGTTTTTCTACCACGATTTGATAGCTAATGGACAATCCCAACCCAGTTCCCTGACCTACGGGTTTGGTGGTGAAAAATGGATCGAATAAGGAAGATTGTGCTTGTTTGGGAATTCCCGGACCGTTGTCAGCAATGCGTACGCAAACATACTCGCCGTCTTGTACTTGCGTGCGAATCCAAATGGTGGGGGTATCTGCCTGGGAACCGCTGTTTTGGTACCGTTGGCTTTCTAAAGCATCGATGGCATTGCTCAGTATGTTCATAAATACTTGATTTAACTGTCCGGCAAAACAGGCTACTGGCGGGATATCTCCATATTCTTTTATTATTTGAACTTTTCTCATGTCCAGTTCTTTTCTGGGTTTGAGGCGGTGGCTTAAAATTAAAAGCGTACTTTCAATCCCTTCGTGCAAGTCTACTTCTTTGATTTCAGCTTGATCCAAACGGGAGAAATTACGCAAGGACAACACCAATTCGCGAATGCGGTCGGCCCCGGTGCGCATGGAATGGAAAATTTTGTCTAAATCGTCGCAAATGTAATTGAGTTCTATGTTTTCCATGAGGTCTTGAATTTCTGGTACCGGGTCGGGATAGTGGGTTTGGTATGCCTGCAACAGAGATAGCAAGTCGCTGACATAGTCCTGGGTGTGGGCGATATTTCCGTAGATAAAGTTAATGGGATTGTTAATTTCATGGGCCAGACCGGCGACGGTTTGCCCCAGGCTGGACATTTTTTCAGCTTGCACCAGTTGGGTTTGACTTTTTTGGAGTTCGTACAAGACTTGCTTTAGTTTCTCTGATTTTGCCTGTGCTTGTTGGGCAGCGAATTTAGCTTGGGCATACAAGTCAGATTGTTGTATGGATAAGGCTAAGTGGTCGGCGACGGATTGGGCAAATTGACAGTCATTATCCGACCATTGGCGCTGGCGATCGCATTGATTTAAATACAAAATTCCGTACAGGCGGTCTTGGGTTTGTACGGGAACCACCAACGAAGATTTGATTTTGGCTTTTTGATATTCTTGGTTGCTGGGGTCGATGCGCGGGTCTTGGGTCACATCCGCAATAACCACCGACTGGCGGTATTTGATAACCCAGTCAGTAATGGGACCGCGGGGTTCAAAGTAAGCTACGGAAGAAGAAAACGGTTCCCGACATACTTCAAATAGATTTTTCTTGCGAAAGGCGGTAATTTCTCTTTTTTGGTGATTTTCGGAGGGGGAAAATTGGTCGAGAACTTCCGGCTGGTTGCTAGAGGATGCGCTGGCTTGGCTGTTGGTTTCTTCTAACAGGTGAATGATGCAGCGATCGACATCCATGGCATCGAGAAGTTGGGCAATGGTTTCGGTTAAAATGGTTTCCGTATCGAAGCTTTGTCGGGTTTGGTAGGTGATTTGATTGACCAACTGTTCCCGGCGCGATTGCTGTAAAGTTTGCTCGTAAAGTTGCGACATGCGGGAAGCAATTTCTGTGCTTTGATGCTGGAGTTGCTGTTGTTTTTCAAAAAGCGATTGGTTGCGCTCGTCCATTTCCTGTTGGTACTGTTTGACGAGGTGGTCTAAAATATCAAGCAGTTCGCTGGTCGCCGCGCGCACAATGGGTTCTAAAGCGGGATGGTCGGCGTTTTGTTCTTCGTCGGTAGAGGCTAAAAAGGCTTTGACATTAGCAATATATGCGCGAATTTTGGCATCCGCTTCCCAGGGGGGTTGAAAGTATATGGTGCGGATGGTTTCGGAGGTAATACCAGGCAATCCGAGGTGGGAATCGCCATGCAACAATTGTTGGTGACCAGTTTCCATTTGCGCGATCGCTTGGCGCAATTGTGCGCGATCTTGTTGGCGTTTTTGTGGAGATTTTTGGTTGGCAATTTTGGAACAAAACAAGGCCGTTCGCTGCAGCAGCATGCGCTGGCGACCGCTAATATTGATAATCGCTGTGCTGGTTTCGGCAGGAGAAAATTGAGGATACATGCGATCGCTGCGTTCTCGAACGAGGGCAATTTCTTGACGAAAGGAAGATAGGGTACGATCGTTTTCTTGAAGTCTCATGGTACGGTCCAACAGGAACTGAAAGGAACCCAACAATTCGGAAGAAACAATTGGCACTTTCGATTGTGGTTGTTCGCTAACATGGGAAACACCAAAACGCAATTTTGCTCTGTATGACTGCGGAACAATTGGATTTTTGCGTTGCTTGGTTGGCTCGGGAAACAGTTTCTTTTGTTTTTCTTAATCTGTAGGAGTGTAAAGGAAATTGCTCCCGGCGTCAAATTAAAAGCAACCAGCTTGCCAAACGGTGAAATATTTTGGTTTTTTCAAGCGTTTTATAGGCTGGGTTGGGCGATCGCCTATGGTTTTTTGGGTATCCTGAAGGGTAGATGCACGCATGGCAAGTTTTGAGGGAAAAGTGGCGATCGCCAAGAACCAACCCAATAGCTAGCCAAGGAGCACACCATAGCTGCCGTGCTTGGCTTTTTGGCAAAAATTGTCCCTTATCGAGGGATACATCTAGGATATAAGCCTTACCTATTTATAAAAAGTAATTTAGGTTACAAAACGTCCAAATTCCCCGTTTTTTGGTTTAAACCAGCAAACGCGCTTGCGAACCGTTGGCATCTTTGCGCACTTCAATGCGGGTTTGAAAAGCTTCCTTGAGGTGGGGAATGTGGGTAACGGCGAGAATACAGGCAAAATCCGGCGCGATCGCCTCGATCGCCGCAATCAAGCGTTCGCAGCCTTCGTTGTCTTGGGTGCCAAACCCCTCATCCACAATCAGCATTTGCAACGGCGTTCCCGACCGCTGCGCCAGCAACTTCGCCAACGCCAGCCGAATGGCAAAGTTAATCCGAAACGCTTCGCCGCCGGAATAGGTTTCGTAAGGTCGCGTTCCCCTGGCATCGGCAATGTAAATATCCAACGTATCGATTAGTTTGCTATTTTTCTTAGAATTTGAACGGCTTTGTTTTTGAGTCACGAACTGAACGTGAAGTTGGTTGGCACTGAGGCGGGAGAGAATGTGGTTGGTTTCCGCTTCCAGCTGCGGCAGAACGTTTTCAATGGTTAGCGCCTGAATACCGTTTTTGCCAAACGCCGCCGACAGTTCCTGATACACCCGTTTTTGGCGTTGGATACTTTGCAATTGCTGTTTCAAGGTTTGGCGTTGGGTTTGCAATGCTTCCAGATGGGATGCCTGCTGTTGGTAGCTGCCTTGCAAAGCCAATTGTTGGTCCAACGCCTCCCGGCGTTGCTGGATTTGTTTTTCCAACCGTTCCAACTCTGGGGTCGGATCTTCGGTATTGGCGAGTTCCTGTTGCATGGCGGCAATGCGATCGCGCTGTTGTTGCAGTTTTTGCGATCGCGCCTGGAGGGATTCCTGCAACTGCTGCACCCGATTTCGCACCTGGGGATAGTCCTGTTTGGCTTGCTGTAGCGTTTGATACTCCACTTCCCATTTCGACAGCTGCCGGAGTTGCTGGCGCAGTTGGTTGTGGCGGTTGCGGTCGTAGCCTAAAGCTTCCATCTGTTGCTGTACCCGGTTGATTTTTTGCGCCAGTTCGGAATTACTTTGCATCTGTTCCCGCTGGGTTTGCAGCTGCTGGATGGTGGCGGTTACTTGGGGTTGCCGTTCGCGAATTTGAGCGAGATTTTTCTTGGCTTGTTCGATTTTTCCTTGTTTGATTTCTGCCCAGCGTAAGTTTTCCACTTCCCCCCGCACCAGCGCGTGGTTTTTCTCGTCGTAGTTCATAGCCACAATTTGCGCGTCTAGCTGCTGCAACTGCTGGCTGAGGTCGCTATCTACCCCAGATGCCAGCAACGTCCCCAAGCGATCGCGCTGCTGTTCGGTGTCGGCGAGGGCTTGTTTGATTTCTGTGAGATTTTCTAACTGGGATTGCAACTGACCGCGCCGGCGGAAAGCTTCGTTATAGGAAGTAAGCTGTTCTTTGAGGCGGGTATATTCCTGGCGCAACACCTGAATCTCCCGTTCGGAAACGGTAATTTGCTCGCGCACCAACCACAGGCGTTCCCGCAGTTCTTGCTGTTCGGCGGTGGTTTTCTCCCGCACCAAGTTTTGGTGATATTCATCTAAGGGGCGATCGCACAGAGGGCAAGGAGGATACTCGGAATCGCGATCGTCGGTGCTTTGACTAGTATTCTCTAGCAGCGCTTGTTTCTGTTCCAACTCATCCATCTGCCGCTGCCATTCTTTCTCTTGGGTTTTTAACTGGTCCAGAAAGCTGCGCCGTTCCTTGCCTTTATCTTCAACCCGCTGCTTGTAAGTTTGTGTTTTTTCCAGTTCCGCAATTTCCGCTTCTACAGTTTCTAATTCTCGTTCTAAATGTTCCGTACGCGCTAGCTGCTGGCGGTATTTTTTGGCATCGCTGTCCAAAGCTTCCCACCGCGCCGTATATTGTGCGTGCAAGCGATCGAGTTGGTTTTGTACTTCCTGTCGCTGCTGCAGCAACGGCGAAACTTGGGTTTGTAGATTGTCCAACTGGTGCAAGCGATTTCTGGCATCCTGCAACCGCGCCACCGCCGCTTCCACTTCTTCAGTTTTTTCCAGCATGGGTTGCAATTCTTGTTCCTGTTGCTGTAAGTTTTCCAGTTGGGTTTGCGACTGCACCAACCGTTCGTTAATTTCAGCGATGGCATTTTGCAGTTCTTCGGTAAGTTGCTGGCGTTGCGTTTCTAGTTGCTGGTAAGTGTTGTATTTGCCTTCGATTTCTTCTTCTTGTGCTTGCAAGTTGCGATATTGTTGGTATCCGGCGGTAATTTCCGCTTCCCGCGCTAGCAGTTGGTCTAATTTTTGTCGCTGTTGTTGGGCAGTTTGTTGCTGTTGTTCTAAGTCTTGATATTCTGCTTGTAGGTGGCGGACTTGTTCCTGGTGCCACTGTAGTTGCTGCTGGGTAGTTTGGCGCTGGTTTTGCTTGGCTTGTAGTTGTCTGTAGCTGGCTTGGTCTTGTTCCTGTTGGTTTTGTAATTTTTCTATAGTGGCAGCAACTTCTTCTAAAGAACGCGCGATCGCGGATTTTTCTTGTAATTTGCTGTCAATTTCTTGGATTTGCGGTTCGGTGGCTTCCGCTTTAGCTTTGAGGTTGCGCGTTTTTTCTTTGGCTTGTTCGGCAAGGGTTTCGTAGCGGTCGAGTTTGAGCAATTCTGCCAAAACCTGTTTGCGCTCTTTGGGACGTTTGAGCATGAACTCGTCTGCTCGACCTTGACGCAAATAAGAGGAATTGATAAAAGTGTCGTAGTCGAGTCGTATATGTTGGATAATTTTCTGTTGAGTAGCGCGCACCCCGCGTTCGGTGAGAGAACGAAAGTCAGCATTTTGCGGGTCTTCCGCATCGTTGTTGGCTACTTGAAATTCCAGAGAGGCACTTTGGCGGCGGCGACGGCGGCGAATGATGCGGTAGGTGTGTCCGCGCGCGTGAAAAATAAAGTCTACTTGGACTTCCTTAGCACCGTAATAGATGAGATCGTCTTCCGAGGCGGCACGACTTTGACCCCAAATGGCCCATGCCATGGCTTCGAGTAGCGAAGATTTGCCGGCACCGTTGGCACCACAAATACAGGCTGTGTGCAAACCTTTGAGATTGATGGTGGCTTGGTGATAGCTGAGGAAGTTCTTTAGGGTTAGTTTGTACGGAATCATGCAAAAACGATCGCTCCTCAGAATTACACGGTTAAAATGGTGGGAATGGAACGCCGGATGTCAATCGAGGAAATGAAAATCCGGCATTTTTCCAAGAGTTTTTGCGGATCTAAAGACTATTTTGGTCTTCTGCGACCCTGCTTTTCCGCTCTAATGGCATTTTTTTTACAATTCTTAATATTGTATCCCCATTTTTACCAGCGGTGGGAATGTTATTGGCAAGTTGCTGCGATCGCTAGTATGATGAACAACATTCGATAGCCCAAAGATGGGTAGAGAATTTTGGCAGAGGTGGGAACTTTTGCCCCATTTGCAGTTGGTTGGATAGGTAGTTTTCTCTGGAGAATACACTAGATGTAGCGTTGTTTTGCTATTAGAAATTCAAAAAACACTACCCCTAGTTGAAAAGGGAGAACAAAAACTCAACCGAGATAACGATCGTGCCGATGCCTACCGCGATCGCCAAGAGGATGAAAGCGATCGCTGCTACTGCCAGCGCTACAATGGAAATGGTTTGGGAAGCGCGATCGCCAGACTCCCTGATAGCAGGAGTTTCCAGATTTTCTTCAATCAAACGTAAATTGCGAGCGTTGGCTTTGTAACCAAAATCAAAAATATCACCTACCACTGGCAAGGTTCCCACCAGCAAATCCAGCAGGAGATTAAACAGCATCCGAAAGAGGATGGCAACTGGCAATCCCAAACGCAATGCTAGCAAAAACATATACCCGGAAATAAAGCCGCCGATCCAATCGCCGACACCTGGGAACAATCCTAACAACGGGTCGATGCCAATGCGAAAGGAAGTACCGGGAAGGGGAATGGCGTTATCGAGGATATGGCTGAGGGAACGCAGTTGCGCGAGGATAGGGGCTTGGCGATCGCGATCGGTTATCATACAAGGATGCTAGAGTGCTGCCAGTTTTTAGTTTAAAGCATTTTTCGTTGATGTAAGATAAGAATTTGACCATACAAAAACCATATTCAAAATTGTAGGGTGGACATTGTCACCCTATTAAACTTATACCATTTCTGAAAGACAACGATTGTCTGGAATTTCCCAATTACCCTGGTAGGGTCGATTCGCCAAGTCCCCTACCAAAATGCCTCTATTCAGGAAATGATATTACCTAAATTCCCAAAAAGCTTATTTCTATAAAAAATATTTCGAGAACCCATAGAAAATTGTAGGGTAGGCATTGCCCACCCTACTGCCAGTTTTTTGTTTAAAACAATTCCGGGCAGCAATAGAATTATACCATTTCTGAAAAACAACGATTGTATGGTATTTGCCAATTGCCCTGGTAGGGGCGCTCACGCGTTGCGCCCCTACTCACGCGTTGCGCCCCTACAAAAATGCCTATATTATCTCTTGCAGATTATTAAGGAAATGGTATTAGGCTTGATTAATGAAGAATATCATTCAATCTTACAATCATTAAAACCCCGATCGCTTCTGTTCGCCATACTTCCCATCGTGCCAAAACACCTACAAATTTACCAAAATTGAAAAAAGTATTTCTGTCTTCACTGAGAAACCAACCGCTGCGCGATCGCGATAATTTGAGCTGGCTGAATTGGCTTATTGAGAAAAGCATTAGCACCCGCCAGGCGCGCGCGGGTGTTGTTGATAACCCCACCTTGGCTGGTTAGAATCACCACAGGCACCGATTTTAAAACTTCCACCCGGCGAATTTGCGCGCAAACTTCGTATCCGTTAGCAACTGGCATCACCAAATCCAGAAAAATTAAATCTGGAGAAGACTCCAATAATATAGGTACTGCTTTCACGGAATCTTCAATAGCCACAAACCGCCAACCTACTTGCGTGGCAATGTGTTCCATTTGCTGGTGGATGTAGCTGCTGTCATCGATGCAAGCAATGCAAAATGGCTTGGATGGTGGTGTTGCCGACTGGCCTACAGAAGCGATCGCGCCAGTGGTATCTTCGTCGCCATCGGCGGCTTCCACTGTTTTAAGTTTAATAATTCCTTGTTGGATATAGGGAAGTAATGCCTTGCCCAAGCGCCACAGTTCCTTTTGCGTTGCGATCGCTAAATCCCATAAGGAACGCCGGCCGTCAATGGCTTTCGTCAAAACGCTGTACGTTCCTGGTGAAGTCATTTGCTGGAGTTTCTGCGGTTGCGCGATCGCTGGTATTTGGTGAGGAGAAATATTTTGCAACCCCGCCTTTTGCCACGCCAACCACTCCTGGTATGCCTCTGGAAAAACTTGCTTCGGCCAGAGCAACCCTGACATGAGTAGGGAAGTTTTGTCCAACCCCGTTTCCGGTAATGCCTGGTAGGAAAGTAACTCCCAAGCTTCCTGCTGCAAAATATCAAAAAATACTTCCTGACAGTTGCTACCAACAATCGCAGTAATTCGCCTGCGGTCGAATTGATTTTGTTTGGCGGCAGTTCGGAAAAATTCGTAATGCTCGCAAATAACCGACCGGCTTTTCATTAGGGAAAATTCGCTAAGCATTTTGTTACCATTTTGCAAACCGTGTTGCCGCCAAACGCGACGAAATCGGCGCTGGGGAAAATCGCCTCCTGTTGCCCAGGCTAGGCGACCCAAACAGAAAAAGATATCCCATTTTCTTTGAATTGCACTTATTTCTAGCTTGCCAGTAAACCCTTGAGCAGCAAGCTTTTCCAATTGTTCCTTGAGAGAAGTTGTATCTTTTTTGGAAATATTAGCGGTCGTCATAACTTTGCTTCCCATTTCAGAACCAGTATTGACAAATAAATTAGAATTGGTTAAGATATTACACTGTGGAATTGATTAAAAACGAGCGCTGGTGGCAACGTGCAACATAACTTTCGGTTTGGGCGAGCAACCGCACTATTAGCGATCGCCTCACGGAAAATACCTCGATACGTTTAGAAGCCCTGTCGCTTTAGCGCAGGGAGGAAAAACGGACGGCGACTTTAGTCGCCTATA
>NZ_LNDC01000110.1 GCF_001870905.1 Geitlerinema sp. PCC 9228 | reverse complement strand
GATGGCCCCGTACTAGGATGCCTCTTAGCGCAGTTGATACGCCTACTGGCCACACCAACATTCTAACTGACGTGGGGCGCAAGCTCTAAAGTTGGCTGTATCCCCTGGCTAAAGCACCAGGGGGTTTCCCTTTCCCATACTGTTTCTATAAAAAACAGACCTGGCATCGTCAGAGCTTGGGGTTGTTGGTTTCCTCGGGCTGTTCTGGTCGGTGCTTTAACACCTACCTTGGAAATCCACAAAGAGAGGGAAACGGCAAAAACCTCTCACCAACCAAAGGCTCTGACTTACCAGATCTGTCTTTTCTTTAGAGTCAGAAGCAAGATAGCTACTTGAAAAAAGGCTAGCAGCTCCTCGCGTCCCTGACGCCGTTCTCCTTCGGGATTTGCGATGCACAAGCCAAACAGCAAAACGCTTGTTAGAGCTGTCTTTTTTTCAGTCTGGGGAGAGCTTTTGGCTATGGCTGCTCCCGTCCTTGACTTCTACTATTTTCATTGTGACTTTGACAGGCAGGTTTCCCTAGAGTTCTATAGATTCTCTTTAGATTTTCTACAAAAAACTTAAGACTCTTCTCTCAGAATTCCTTGGCGAATTTGCTGTTGGCGTTGGTTGAACGCTCGCTGTTCGGAGGATAGTTGGGCGTAGGTAATGGGCGATCGCATATCCCACTGTACCTGAGCAAAAAAGAGCAAGCTACCACCCATGACCGTGCCGGTGGTCAAAAACTGCCAGCCGCCTACTTGAGGTAACAAAACAATGCTTGCCAAATGTAGGATACCCGCAATCAAAAAAGCACGCGATCGCAAGCCCAATCCAGTTCCCAGATAGCCCAGAGCACTCAATCCCAGCCAGACGTGGCAAAGATGGAGCAATCCTTGCCCCCAGCCCTGGAAAATGCTGAAGTGGGTAAATCCCAGCCCCAAAACCATGAGGATTGCCCACCAGAGAATCACCCAAACAGCTCGTTCTACTTTAGCCCAAAACCAAGTGGTTGCCATCATGCCAGCGGTGGCAGCTATGGTGAGCAGCGACCAGAAAATGGCTTGGGCGTTCCAACTAATGGGGAAAAACTGAGCGGTGGTAAAAATAGCGGTGGTGGTGATTCCCCAGATGAGAAACGCTTGGTCCACGCGGGTATAAATTCCCGAAAACACATGCCAGTTGCCAATTTTGAAATCGATTTGCCAGCTACCTTGCAAATCCTGAACGTCGAGTGCTTCTTGCTTGCTGCGGATGACTGGTTCGAGGGGGTTGAAAAAACTCATGGGGCGTAAAGATGAGCAACTATACGGTTCTTAGGAAATCTTAACAAAAAGTAACAGAAAAAGTTTAAAAATTTCGTAAAAATACCTAATCCCACAGGGAGAAACCATAATTTTTTTGTAGGGGGGACTCCGGTGTGGTTGCCCGGATTACCGCATGAATCGGGAGCTTGAAAGCGATGACTTTTTCAAGCAGGGATGAAAAGCGAGAAGTACGTCCACCACAGGGCGGAAAAATCTTGTGGAGGGTCCCTGTTACCGGGGATGGACTAGTTCATAGCTAATCTATCTAGGCACACCCGATGAAGCGAGAATCTCACGAATAGAAGTCGTGAGAGTGTCAACATGGCTATGGTAGGGTAGGCACAGGGGCACTGCCCCTACGGTTTTCTGGTCTATATACATCGGATTCCGTATCATTGCTCCAATCAAATTTTCTGGGTTCCCCTGCCTGCAGCTCGATTTCATGCCATTTCCTTAAAAGGATGCAAGAAACAATCAGAGTTTTTTTTTCGTAATCCTTCGCAAAATAGTCTTATCAGGGAAACTAGAAAATTCTAGAAAATCATTGTTTTTTAGAAATCTTGTCAGAACCAAAAAACAGCCTTCGTTCGTACCAGAAAAACGCCCCATTTGGTCACAAACCACCCTTTATTTTCCATTTTCCCAGCGATCGCGATTTAAATTATCCAACAGGCGGACCAACGTCTCCTCCAACTGCGAGGAAAGCGTCACCGGCAAATTACCAGAACGCACGTGCAAATCCCGTTGGGGAAAAGGAATTTCAATATGGTTTTGGTTGAGCAACTCCTCAATGCGAAAATACAAATCGCTCTTGAGACGATACTGTAAAGTCGGTTCGCCACACCAAACCAACAGTTCAAAATCCAACGAACTATTGCCAAATCCCTTAAACAAAACCGTAGGTTCCGGATGCGACAAAACATTGGGGTGTTCCTTCGCCGCATCCAACAACACCTGGCGCACTGTCTTCGTATCGGAACCGTAAGCCACTCCCACAGGAACCCGATAGCGAGAAACCGGATTCTGGTAGCTCCAGTTGGTAACCTCCGTCTCCAAAAAGCGGGAGTTGGGCACAATAATCGAAATACGATCGATGGTCAGAATAGTGGTACTGCGGGCACCAATGCGTTCCACCGTACCAATATAATCCCCCACCGCCACAAAATCTCCGACTTGGATGGGGCGCTCAAACATTAACACCAAACCGCTGCCAAAGTTTTTGGCGATATCTTGCAAGCCAAAACCAATCCCCACCCCCAAGGCACTGGCTAAGATGGTAATGGAACTCAGATCCAATCCCCAAACCTGCAGCAAAATCACCGTACCCAGGAAAATTAACCCATATTTGGTGAGAATCGCCAGCAGTTCTTGCGCGCCGCGGTTGATGCCGGGAATAGCAAGAACCCGGTGGCGGAGAAATTCGGAAGCGCGACTGGCAAATACCACCAATCCCACTAGCAAGACCACCAAAATCAGCAAGTCAATGAGAGAATAGGAAGTCTGCCCCAAAGTGAGAATGGGAGCGGCAAAGGTGGCATTGAGGGTTTGTAACAAGCGGTAGGACCACTGGCGCGTCCAAGGGAATAAATTGGCTATGTAAAAAATAACGCTCACCCAAAGAATCAGCCGCGCGATCGCGAGGGAAATGTGCAGTAGGTGTTCCCAAATGGGGCTGAGTTCGCCGTTTTCGCTATTTTCTGTATTGGTCGTCGATTGGAGCAGCTGCCGCAGTTGATTTTCCCATAATTTTTTCAACAACCAACTCGCCGCGATCGCTGCTGCGAAAATCCCCGTAGCCAGCAATAGAGTGCGACGTAGAAACCCCCCAGAACGTTCCCGCTGTGACTGACGCAAAGCAAACCGAATCTCTTTTGTCCAAGCCCGCGCTTGTTCTTCAGGGGTTCTACCCACTTGCGCATCTCGTTCGGTGACCGTAAGCAAATAGCGGTCGTTCACCAGAATCGTAGGTAGCTGGTTGCGCTCCTCAATTTCCACCTGAAAAGAAGCCAGAGAAATGGCCACTTCCTCCAAGCGAGAAGTAATCAATTCCGCACGTTCTTCGGCGGTAAACTGACCGGAAGCAGTAACTCGGAAAATTTGCCTACCATCGAGAATCACTGGGGAGCTGGTTTCCTCATCTGGCTGGCTAGCAGCGCGATCGCGAACCAAATCCCAAAGGCCTTGACCCGTCTGGGCAATGGTTGTTTGGGGTACTGTCGTAGCGGCAGAAGCCGTAGCCGCCGAATTTTGGCTGTGAGGAAATACCAACACGCTAGCCACTGATAGCAACAAACCCAAGACAAAGGGCAACCAAAATGCCATCCATCGGCGACCAGCCAACCATTTTCGTTGCCACAAGCTATGTTTCGGAAAAGGCACAGGCATCCACCGCAAATCGTACGATTGCCATGATATCAAAAATGCAGCAATTCTCGTACCGATAGAGGTGGGCGTCCGCTCAGACCAGTCATCATCCGCAACGATAGGGATTTCAACGGCTGTAACTGGCGCATGGCTTCCAAGACCAAGCGACGTGTCGCCACCAACGGCAACCACTGATTGGAGAAAACACGGTTGAGCAAATCCGTCATTCCCAAGATTAACCAATTTTCTTGCTTGCGCCAGCGTTCGTAGCGCTGTAATACCGAAATATCGCCAATGTCTTCTCCGTTTTGGGCGGCGGTTTGCAAAACCTGAGCCAATGCAGCGGCATCGCGAATTCCCAAGTTTAACCCCTGACCGCCAACAGGATGACAGGCGTGGGCGGCGTTTCCTACCAATGCCAGCCGATGCCCGGCGTAGCGATCGCTGTGCATGAGCTGTACGGGAAATAGCATACGTTTTCCTTCTACTTGCAAGCGCCCCATATGGTTGCCAAACTGCAAGGCGATCTCTGCCAGAAACTGTTCGTCATTCAAACTAGCAATGCGCTGGGCTTCCTGATGGGGGGCTGTCCAAACAATCCGGCAGCGATCGCGAGCAACCGGTAAAATCGCAAAAGGACCGTTGCGGCGAAATCGTTCGTAGGCAATGTGGGGGTTGGGAAATTCCGGCTTGATAGTGGCTACCACGCAGGATTGCCAGTATTTCCAGCCGTGGGTGGGAATATTGGCGGCGCGACGCAGGGGTGACTGGCTGCCATCGGCGGCTACCAACAAACGCGCGTTGATGGTATAGCGGCTTCCCTCGGCAGCAACCGCAACTTCTACGCGATCGGAGTGGTAAGTTGCTTGTTCGACAGCAGCGGGGCACAACCAAGTGACATTATCGGCTTGGTTGAGGGAATTTTGTAAAGCTTCTATAAGTACGCGATGTTCCGCAACATATCCTAAGCGATCGCCAGCTTCCATACCAATATCTTCGGGATAGAAAGAAACAAAACGAGGATAGTCGCCATCGGATAAGCGAATTTCTCGAAACGTATTGATTCGCGGCAAAATCTCCTGCCAAACCCCCAAACTTTGCCAAATTTTCCCCGAAAGCAGGGTAATGGCATAAGCTTGACCATTTGCTGCCGTAGCAGATTGCGGTTTGGGTTCGATGATGGCAATCTTCCATCCCAAATTTTTTAACCCGCAAGCAACGGTCAATCCCACAATCGAACCACCACCAATGACAATATCGTAGTCTAGCCGGCGAGACGTGGTTTGGCTGGTGGCTGTTTGCGGATGGGAAGCAGTGGTTGTCGGTTGTGACGGCAATACCATAGCAGTAAAAAAATTTTCTTATCGAGACGCTTTAGAGAATTGACATTTCTTCTATTGTTGCCCGATCGCCAGTGGGAAGCAACCGAACCTTTCCTGCCAGGATCTGCCCCCAGCCAATCCCCACTGAAAAACAATATTCAAACAATCGATAAATTCCTGAGATCTGAAGCGAGCATCTGGGCACATTAGCAGTGGATGAGTTGGTTGTATGAAAAAACCTCTATGTCTACCATGCCAGAATCCTGTCAGAACCTGGAAAGTCAGGTCAATTCCCTGTTTGAGTTACTGGAAAACGAACCGAAACCCTGGAAAAACCTAGATATCGAAGCTGCCAAACGCAGTCGCGACAAAGCAGTTTCCCCAGAATTTAAAATTGTCTTTTCTGGTTCTTTTAGCGCCGGCAAATCGATGCTTATCAACGCTTTGCTGGGTCGGGAACTGCTGTATAGCGCCGAAGGTCACGCCACGGGAACCGAATGCTATATTGCCAATGCCTCGCCAGACGAAGAAAGGGTGGAACTAACCTTTCTTAGTCAAAAAGAAGTTGGCGAACAGGTAGAAGCTTTGTGCCATCGTCTGAATATTTCTGCTGCGGGAGTTTCGCAAATTGACAATTCCGAAATTTGCCAAGTTTTAAAACAGAAAGCCCAGCAAATCGAAGACCAAGAAGGAGGAAAAAGCAAATCCGAACGCGCCAAACAAGCAGATGCTTTGCGGTTGCTCTTGGAAGGGTTTGAAAAGAATTACCAACACATCCATGCTACCCAAAACAATTGCTACTCCATGCAGCAATTTAATTTTGCCAACTTGCAAGAGGCGGCATCCTATGCCAAGCGGGGTAGCAATAGTGCGGTTTTGAAGCGCATTAAATATTTTTGCCACCATCCTTTATTAGAAGATGGTAATGTGATTATCGATACGCCGGGAATTGATGCGCCGGTTAAAAGCGATCGCGACTTGACCTATAAAAAAATCAAAGCCGCGGATACCTCAGCAGTGATTTGCGTTTTGAAAGCTGCTTCTGAAGGGGATATGACCAGCGAAGAAACCGAATTGTTGGAAAATATTCGGGAAAATCCTGGTATTCGCGATCGCGTTTTTTATGTTTTCAACCGCATTGACGAAACCTGGTACAACACACAACTACGCCAGCGCCTGCAGCAGTTAATTTCCGAACAATTTGACGATACTTCTCGGGTCTATCAAACCAGTGCTTTGTTGGGATTTTGGGGAACGCAAATTTTAGAGAAAGTTCGCCAAAAAGGAGATAGCGATCGCTTTGGTTTGGATTCCATCTTTGCCGAAACCGTTAACGGCAACGGCGAAATCAAAGAAGATACGCCCCAATTTGTTTATGCCTTCAACAATTATTGCAGCAATTCCGGCAAACTTCCCCGACATTTTGAGATTTCCGTTCGCAGCTACGAATCTCCCAACGAAAACTACGTACGGATTTTACAAGAATGGGGGGCACCACTTTTAGATCAATTAATTGCCGATAGTGGTATTAAAGATTTCAAACAGGAAATCCAACGCTATTTGCGCGAAGAAAAACGACCACAACTATTCCGAGATTTGGCAGATGACCTGCGACCTTTGTGTGTGGCTTTGCGCAATTGGTTTTTAGAAACCTACCGAGATTTAGAAAGCCAGCCGAAGGAAGTTGAAGGCATCAAATCCAAACGTCTGGAAGGCTTGAACGAACAGCTACAAGATTTGGGAAATGAACTTCAACAGCATTTCCATCAAGAAGTTAACAACGTGACTGCCAATCAATCCCGGGAATTTGAGGAAGATTTCCGCCAGTTAAAGATTAAAATGGTGGGCAAGTTAGACGAACTTTTACAAAGTTTCTCGGTGGAAAATGCTTGCCGGCGCGCGCAAGATAACAATACTCGCCATTCGACAGTGCCTTTGCTAGCGGTTTTGGTGGAAGCTTTTTACTACCTAGCGGATGCGTTGGAAGAGGTTTTGGCAACAGAATCGCAGCGCATTGTGGAAAACTTTTTCCAGCGTTTGTCAGAGGGGGTTTACCATCAAGATTATTATCGGGAATTGTACTATCTGATGAATGGTGATGCTGGTGTGGGTATGTCGCTGAAGCAGTTAGAAGAGCGGGTAAAAAACAATATTCGCAGCGATGCTTCCAAAGAGTGCGATCGCTACGTGAGGGAAAGTCCACGTTTTTATGACGAGGGTACTTTTTCTCTCTATCAATTTCGTCAAGTTTTGCAGGAAACTTCCCAATCTTACGACTGCGAAATTTTGAAAAAAGAAGAACCCGGTATTCGCCAGTTGTTGAAGCTAGATTTTGAACCGAAGGTAAAGCAAACTATCCAAAAGAACTTTCGGCAAATTATCGTCCAGAATCTGAAACGGGATGTTTTGGAACTGGCAGATAAGTTGAATACTTCTATTATACAGCAGTACAATATTGCCCGCCAAAATTTAGAACAAACTTTAGAGGAAGAGGCGCGGGAACAGTTACAACGAAATGAAAACCGGCAGGCGGAACTCTTGACCGCAGTGCAAACTTATAATGCAGCTATCGCTGGTATCAATGAATGTTTGCAAGGATTTGGTTTGGAACGCGATCGCTTGCCGAATCTAGATTGGAATCGAGATTTCTATGTGGAAGAATTTCCAGAAGAATTTGTGGATATAAAAGGAGAACTGCAAGATTCGGAATATGACGATGGAACGGAAAACAATGGCAAGAATACTGCTAAAGACGATTCCATTGATGTAGAAATTTTTGAATAGATGGTTTACCATAGAGGGGATATTGCTTTCGGTTTATCCCCTTTTTCCCTGAAAATCAGTCGTACAGAATCCGATGTATAGCATTTTCACTTGGCGTTTATAGGATACAATTAATACCATTTCCTTAATAATATGCAAGAGATAATAGAGGCATTTTTGTAGGGGCGCAACGCGTGAGTAGTAGGGGCGCAACGCGTGAGCGCCCCTACCAGGGCAATTGAGAAATTCCAGACAATCGTTGTTTTTCAGAAATGGTATAATTAGTATGGATGGTTCGCGAACTGCCCCTACAGGGGTTCCAAATGTCTAGACATATTCCGTTTATATTTGAGGTGAAATTGCTATATATAGACTACAAAATCTTGGGGTAGTGCGCCTGTTTCTGCTCCGACAAAAGGAACCTCCAGCAGCAGGTTTCCCCTACGGAAAATTGCAAGTTTTGGATCGAAAGGAGAGCCATATATGAGCCATAACTGTCGTTGAAGAACATACATTTAAAATTAGCGATTTTCGCAAATCTGTACAAAGAGACTTACGGGAACGTTTGATTCAATATATTTTCAGAAAAAGAAATCCCAATCCAGTAAAGTACCAGTTTGCAATGCCAGACATACGCTCTACGTATGCTAAAGAACTAAAAATGGATTACGGTCGATTATTTTTTCATTGGCAGTCTTCTGAAACTGGAATTCCCTGTAAGCTTCTATAAATTGGCAGCAGCGGATGGCAACCAGGAAAATTTAGAACTCAAGCTGATGTCGAAATATTTCCTGAAGAGGAAAATAACTCGGATAACTTGATTAACATCGAAGTTACGGTGGAATTTTCTCCCGATGTTCCCGAAGATTTTGCGGATGAATCCTCTCTGGATGACATTCGACGTATGGAAAAAGCCAATTAAACAAATAATGCAGTATTTTTCCAATGCATTGCCAGTAGGGGCACCATCAAAGCCCCTACAAACCTTGCCAAACTTGAAACAAAACGATCTTTATATGGGATTTGAAATGAGCCATATGGGCAATTCTATCGAGAAAAATTCCGCAAGCGCCATTTATTAAGCTGGGATTCGCCGACACTGGCAAGGGTTTGTAATTTCGCCACTTGCTGTCGTAAATCTTCCACTTGAGCAGCTTTTTCCTCAAACTGCTTTTGCAAAGCTTGGATTTTTTGCAGGTATTGTTCCACTTGGCGGTTTTGCTGTTGCAACTGACTTGCTCTCGCCGATAGCTGTGCGGATTGTTCCTGCAATTTGTGTTGGAAAGTATCTAGTTTTTCCTGTTGTTGCTGGCGTTGCTTCTCTAAGTCACTTATTTGCTGGTTTTTCCAATTGAGTTCTGCTTGTAAAGAATCCCGCGTGGCGATCGCTTCTGAGGCTTGATGCTGTTGTTGTTGCAACTGCTGTTCTAATCCTCGAACCTGTTCGGTTTTTTCCTGAAATCGTTTTTGTAAAGCCACGTAGTCTTGCTGCTGTTGTTGGCTTTGTTCCTCCAACTGAAAAACTTGCTGGGATTGTTCTTGAAACTGTGCTTGCAAGGAATTGTAGCTTTCCGCCTGTTGGGTAGCTTGCTGCTGTTGTTCTTGCAGTTGCCTTTCTAATTGAGTAACCCGTTCGCTTTGTTCGCTAAACTGCTGCTGCAAAGAGCAATAATTATTTTCTTGTTCTTCTAGTTGCTGCTGTTTTTGCTGCAGTTGGTTTTCCAGATCGACAATCTGTTGCTGTTGTTGTTGATGCTGCTGCTGTAAAGACTGATATTCCTGCTGCTTTTGGGAAGTTTGTTGCTTGTATTTTTGTACTTGTTCTTCTAGCTGGGAAATTTGGGTCGATTTTTCCTGGAGTTGCTGCTGCCAGCTGCGATCGCTTTCTGCTTGCTTTTCCAGTTGTTGTTCCAGATCGGTAATTTTTTGCTGCTGTTTTTGGTATTCCGCCTGCAAGGATTGATATCGTTCCTGTTGTTGGGCAATTTGTTGCTTGTATTGCTCTTGCTGCTCTTCTAACTGGGCTTGCGATCGCGATTTTTCTTCGAGCTGCTCTTGCAATGCCTGGTAGTTGGCATCCCGATTGGTTGCTTCTTGCTGCTGTTGCTGCAACTGTTTTTCTAACTCTGCCACCCGTTGAGACTGGGTTTCCAAATCGGCTTTGATGGCATCGAAGGCAGCCTGGGAAACCCCTTCGCCGGCATCAGCACGAATGGCTTCTCCATTCTCGGTCGATGGAGACGCAGCAGCGGTTTCCGGTTGGGGGGATTCTGGTGTAGAATCTCCTAGAGCCAGGGTATGGGTCGCCTGGGAACTAGCAATTGCTACCGACCCAGTCGCAATTTTCTCAATCAACTCCGACTTAGATAAACCGGCTTGCGTCGCCAATTGATTCAAGGAATTCACTCCCTCTGGCGTTAGAGAAATTCCCAAACGCGATTTGGAAGTAGATGAAGAAGTGGATGAAGAAGTTCGGGTCGATTTCCTTTTTTTTCTTGACATAAAGACTTCTCTCCCAACAAGATATAAAATTTAGTATATGGCAACTTAGGCCACGGTTAAAGCAAGTTTTAAATTTCATTAAGTTTGGTGGTTTGGGGAAAACCACTGCAATTCTTTCGGAAATTTGTGGTATATTCGCCTTTAATTTTCCCGCTAGCGTAGCGAAAAAGTTTTCCCTATTGTTTTTTTCTCCCCAGAAGAGAAAAATTATCCAATCCTACGGGGAAAAACAACCAATTGGTGGAATCAGGCATAGCCATCCCATTATCCCACCTTCGTCGTTGCCAGTGCAAGCCAATTGAATCGCTCTCCTTGCCTATGTCGCGAACTCGCCGCATCTCCATTCCCAAGCAAGTGCGTCAGTATGTTTTTCAACGCGATCGCTACCAGTGCCAAAGCTGCGGCAAAACCGCCACCAAGTGCCAACTAACAGTAGACCACATTATTCCCCTAGTGCGGGGAGGCAAAAACGACATCAGCAACTTGCAAACCCTTTGCCGTCGCTGTAACCAACGCAAAAAAAACCATCTCGACCCGCGTTTCCAAAGACATTTTGATTTATGAGTTTGGATAGAATCCGGTATAATCAAGATGCTGCGTTTCTTGCCACCCCAAGATTTCCAAACGCCAAAACAGTTTCCAAGTCAGCCCCCCCGGCTGAAGCACAGGGGGTTCATGCCTCCAGCTTCAGGTAGCTGACCAGCCTAAGTCTTAACTAACTACGTTTTTCAGGTGACAGAATTACCAACCTTTCAAAACCCATCGCTGCTGCAACGAGCGTTAACCCACCGCTCTTACGCCAATGAATATCCCCAAGAGTGCGAAGACAACGAACGATTGGAATTTTTAGGAGATGCGGTCTTAGCTTTTTTGGTAGGGGATTGGTTGTACCGACAAGCGCCCCATCTCAGCGAAGGCGACCTCACGCGGCTGCGATCGCTTTTGGTGGATGCACCGCAACTTGCCAACTTTGCCAGCCAACTGCACCTCGGCGATCGCATGTTGTTGGGTAAAGGGGCAATTCAAGACGGCGGGCGAGAAAATATTTCCCTCCTCAGCAGTACCTTTGAAGCGGTGGTGGGAGCTTACTATCTCGACAGTGGCATTGAAGCCGTCAAAAAATTCATCGAACCAATTTTTGCCCCTGTTGCCACCCAGCTAATCAAGCAACAAACACAAAAACCCACCGTTTCCTTTCAAAACTTCAGCGACTCCAACTATAAAGGGCGGTTCCAGCAGTGGGCGCTCGCCAACTGGGGAGAAAATCCCAAATATCACATTATCCAGGAAAGGGGACCGGACCATAATAAAGAGTTTACCACGCAAGTGTGCGTTGCTGGGAAGCCCTTCGGTTTGGGTCAGGGAAACAGCAAAAAACAAGCGGAAAAAGCAGCCGCCCAAGATGCTTTAGCCAAATTAGGCTTGGCGCAATCCCCCGACATCGGTTAAAACCGTTTCAGATCGAGCTGCGGTGATTGATCCATGAAAAAAGCTTTAATTTGCGGAATTTCCGGTCAAGATGGGGCCTATCTGGCGAAATTGCTCCTGGAAAAAGGCTACGAGGTTTGCGGTACTTCCCGGGATGCCCAAATGTCTTCTTTTGCCAATCTAACCTACCTAGGCATTCGCGATCGCGTCAAACTCGAATCCATGTCGCCCACCGACTTTCGCAGTGTCTTGCAAGTGTTGGTCAAAACCCAACCAGATGAAGTCTACAATCTCGCCGGGCAAAGTTCTGTGGGATTGTCTTTCGACCAACCGGTGGAAACCCTCGCCAGCATTGCTACGGGAACGTTAAATATGCTGGAAGCCATTCGATTTACCGAAGCAGATATTAAATTTTACAACGCCGGCTCCAGCGAATGCTTTGGCGACACGGGTGGGCAACCTGCCGACGAAACCACGCCCTTTCGCCCCCGCAGCCCCTATGCCGTCGCTAAATCCACAGCTATTTGGGAAGTCGCCAACTATCGAGAAGCCTATGGCTTGTTTGCCTGTTCGGGTATCTTATTCAACCACGAATCGCCCCTGCGCCCCAAACGATTCGTAACCCAGAAAATTGTGGAAGCCGCTTGTCGAATTGCCAACGGCAGTGAAGAAAAATTGCATTTGGGAAATATTTCAGTTAGGCGGGACTGGGGATGGGCACCCGAATACGTGGAAGCCATGCACGCCATGTTACAGCAGGAAACGGCGGATGATTTTGTGATTGCTACCGGAGAGAGCTATTCTTTAGAAGAGTTTGTGATAGAAGCATTTAAGACAGTAGGATTACATTGGCAGGACCACGTGCATATTGATGCTAGCCTTTACCGACCCACAGACATTGCCCTGGGGAAAGGAAATCCTAGCAAAGCCAAAGCCAAGCTGGGATGGGAAGCAAAATATAAAATGCCTGATGTGGTTCGTGGCATGGTAGAAGCGAAACGAGAAGAATTTAAACGTTAGATTTAGAAGTTTTTGTGGCTACGCACATCAGAGACAAAGCCGCTGCTGGCGCGTCTGGGTGAATGCCCGATCGACGCTGTCCGATGCGGTATTTTTGCTTGGAACGACCGTAATGCCCCTGAAAGACTTCTTCCCCAATGGTATGGTTGTGGGGATAGATGTTGGTGGTGAATCCCATGGGATCGAGAATGCGATGTTGACACTCTCACGACTAGAATTCGTGAGATTTTTGCTTCATCGGGTGTGTCTAGATAGATTAGCTATGAACTAGTCCATCCCCGGTAACAGGGACCCTCCACGAGTATTTTTCCGCCCCATTATGAACGTACTTTGATACAAGTGTAGCACATTTTTGACGGCCGCTAAAGCCGCACGGGTCGCTTTTCATACCTGCTTTCAAAAGTCAGGGCTTTCAAGCTCCTGATTCATGCGGTAAAAGTCCGCACTCATGCCGTTGCCGGGGCGGTGGTGTGCTTCCGTTGCCAGTGCCCACACTTGCTCGCGATCGCCTCCGTGACCGCCGCGTTGGAGAAGGCGATATAAAGGCAAGCGCAAGTTCCACAGCCAGCGTCCGATGCCGCGAAAATGCCAAGCCGAACGCTGGGGGTCGTGGTCGGCAATCAGCTTACCGCCTAGTTTAAACAAACGAGCGGCTTCTTTGATAGTTTTTTTTAAATCATCTTAGTGATGCAAAAAGTATTTATAGCGACAATATCGGCAAATTCTGGGCATCATAAAGTAAGGAAATTTTCCCACTTTCCGAGCCATTTGCGAACCACCAACTGTGGCAAATCATTTGCCAGGACCGCATCCTACATCGACAACGATCTTACCATCCCAATTGCCAACTGCCGCACACCAGCGCAAGTGAAACGCTTCATCCCGGTGGCGAGCAGCAAAATATGCAGATGCCCAGTCCGGGTGTCCGAAATCATAGCTGTTGCCCGCGATCGCTTCGCTCAGGGGTTGAATGGGCATGCTAGGGATATCTTCATGCCAGTAGATTGGTGCATCCGCCTTGAGGTAAGAATTTAGCGGGGATGTGGTGGTTGCTATCATAAGTTCCAAAAGGTCAAACGGAGGGATTCTACAGGTAGATGCTCCCAATCTCGTTTTTCCGCGATGGCCTGGTCAACAGTTACTGGGAAAAACGTTTTCTCAGTCAGAATCCATTGGAGTAACTGTAGCCAATTTAGCGAATCAGCCTGCGGTTGAGTGTAACCAATCTGGCATTTTTTGTTCCTTTTTATTGATTTTTATTCTAGAAGAATTGAAGAATTTTCCAAAGAAGGAAGTTGAATCCATTCTACCTCCGGTTGGTATCCCAGCCAAGGGGTAGCCGTGCGGGCAAATTGCTGGGGGCAACCGCTGACAGTAAAGCGATCGCCCATTTGGCGTTGGAAGCTGCGCAACCCCAACAAATCCAACTCCTTAGCCCCAGCAGCCACCACATGCACCGCCGGATCGATAATGCGAACCTGCGGCGGTAAAATCTTTTGCAATACCGGTTCTAAATAGGGATAGTGGGTGCAGCCATAAATGAGCGTATCGATGCGGCACTCGCTCACCAAAGGCTGGAGATATTTGTCCACCACCCGTACGGTAGCCGGTTCGTGGATGCGTTGGGCCTCAATGAGCGGTACAAATTCCGGACATCCCACTTCCCATACTTGGACCTGGGGATTGGTTTCTAAAATGGCATTGCGGTAGGCATGGCTGGCAGCGGTAGCAGGAGTCGCGATTGCAGCGATCCGCCGACCTTGACGAACTGCCGCCCTTGCCCCCGGCAAAATCAACCCCAAAATGGGTACGTCAAACTCCGACTGCACCACCTCCAGCGCCAGTGCCGAACTGGTATTGCAAGCCATCATCACCATTTTCACCTGGGGAACCATCCAACTGAGAATTTCCCGCACGTACTGCAAAATTTGCTCGCGGGACTTGGTTCCATAAGGCAGGCGGGCCGTATCGCCAAAATAAAGAACGGACTCGTTGGGCAATTGCTGGCGCAACGCTTTCAGAACGGTTAGTCCCCCCACACCACTATCAAAAATCCCGATGCGTCCTTTTGGATTGGTCATGTCGTATTAAGCAAGCTTTTGGGCATTGGGTCGTTGAAACAAGCGAACGAGCCGGCGACGAAGAAACGGACTTATTTGCAGACGCATACTTCAGTCCCTGTCGCTCTTTTGTCAGTTGTGCTGGCGTACGTATTGCAGGATGCCCCGGGCGATCGCTTCTGCCAAGCGCGTGCGGTAAGCAGAACTAGCCAAACGCGGTGCGTCCTCCCGACCAGTTACAAATCCCACCTCCAATAGCACTGCCGGCATAGACGTATGGCGCAAAACGTAAAATCTCGCCCGCCGTACGCCGCGGTCATTGGCACCAGTTGCCTGTAAAAGCGATCGGTGTACTGTCTGAGCCAAACGCAATCCCGTGGAGTAATAGTACGTTTCGATACCGTTTACCTCCGGGCGGCTCATGCTAATGGCATTAGCATGGATGCTTACAAACAAGTCAGCATTGACCCGTTCCGCCATCTGTACCCGTGGTGCCAAATCGATTTCCCGGTCGTCATATCGCGATAGAACCGCTTGTACGCCATTTTGTTCCAAGATTTCGGCTACTTGCTTGCCAATATCCAAAACTATGCCCTTTTCTTGGAGGTTGTTGATGCCCACAGCCCCCGGATCGCGCCCTCCATGTCCAGGATCGATGACAATAACTTGGCGTTCTTGATGGGGAGAACCATTCCAGGAGGGGGAAGGGTTTCTGGGTGCCGGTACAGGAACAGAGGTACTGCGGCGGGGAACTGTGGCTCTGGTGGAGCGACCCCCATCGAGGGCAAATCCCAATGCCAGCAAGCGGCGGCTGGGTTGGTTGACCCCAGTAATTTGGACACCAGCGGCTGGTTGTACCAATACCACCACCGTTTCCGGTCCTTGCTGTTCTGCCCGTGCCCATAAAATTGCCGGATTGTCCTTGCCAGAGATTTCCATGGGTTCGCCGTTGGCCAGGCGCGCTGATTTGAGTTCGATGCGATAGGCAAACGTACCGTTGCGGTCCCAATCGGCACTGTAGCTAAGGGGATTGTCTCCGCGAATCAGCAATTGGGAGCTGCTGCTGGCAAATTCAATGTTGCGGATGGTGCTAATGCGGTTGGGAGCACGATTGCTGTCTCGTTCCTCCCGGTTTCCTTGTAAAATGCTGGGATTGGGATTGGTGGCATCTCTGGTGGAACCGATCGAAGAAGACCGGGCTTGGGGCAACAGGATAATGCCTCCCAAACCGCTCACTGTGGCCCGCCAACTGCGATCGCTTTCCGTTCCCAGGAGGGTAACGCGAACTGTTGCTGGCCGATTCGATAGTTGGGTTAGCTGTACTTGTTCGATGCCGTGGCGGCTGACTGCAATAGCGCGATCGCTGATAGATTCCGCTAGCCGAACCCCTTTGATATCAAAGGTCACACCGCGATCGCTGGTCCGCTGGCGCACAATCTCGGGACGTTTTTCTCCCTCAAAAGCAAGAAAAAAGCCATCTCCAGTGGCTCGAAAGCTTTGGATTTGGCTGAGTTGATTTTCATTTTCCGGGTTCGACGCACGGTTGCTGCGCCCCCGATTGGCAAACTCTCGCAAAATGGGAGGCTTGGCGTTGGTCTGAGTGGAGCGCAATTGTACGTCCTCCGAATTCCCCCCCATGGTGGCCAATGGGTAGGGATCGGGAATTTCGACCATCCACTCGCTAGGACTGCGACCGTGAAATTTCACCTGGCGGGGATTGATGGTATATCCCGGTGCCAGTTCCACCACAATCCGCGCCATATCCGGCTGAAACTGACCGATGCGAATTTCCCGAATAGCACCGTTTAGGGGTTTGACCACCTGAGAACGTCCCAGCTTGGTACCCGGTAGGTCGATGGTCAAACGAATCGGATCGGCAATCAGCTTCGCCTTCGGCTGGACGCCACCGTTGGTTGTCGTAAAATGCAGTTGGTTGCTGTCGCTGTCAAATCGCCAAGACTCTAATTGAGCCGCTTGGGTAGGACCTGAGAGAATTGCCACTCCCAGCAACGTTGATAGTAGCCAGCGAATATTCACGGGCAGCTTCTCCTTTGTAAAATCGCTCATGAACTCGATCGCTCCCAATGCCAAGAACCAGAAAGAAGAATCAAAAACAAAAACTATAACTCCAAGCCAAATTTACGCTTTTCAGGTTATGCCCTGTCAAGCAACATGCCCCCCAAAACGGCAACCCCTAGTTAAAAATTTGTTTATAGGTAATCATAGGCAAAAAAGTGCTTTCTGTCTCCACCAATTTCACTACCATCAGCTTTCGTTGTTGTTGTTTGGTGTACCAGAAGGAGCATTGGTTTCGGGGGTAGGACTTGGCCTCGGACTTGGGGAGGGACTTGGGGAGGGACTTGCTTGCGGTTCTCCTGGTTCGGTGTCATCGTTGATTCCTGCTTTCGATTCCGAGGTGGTAGGGGAGGTATCCGGAAATTCCGATTCCCCAACCAGATTTTCCAAAGCTCGAATCATATACGCGATCGCTTCTTGCCGCTGGTCCAGCCGGTTTTTCACTTGGTTCACTTCCGATTGCAGAGCTTGCACTTGCTCGCTATTGGCTGCAATGGCTTGTTGCTGTTCCGATGATGGTTGCTGGGAAAGGCGTTCCAACTGAGCTTGCAAATCCTCCACTTGCTGGTTGGTTTGGTCCATCTCGGTTTGCAACTGGGCGAACTCCCCCTGGGATAGATTGTTTTCGATTTGCTCCTGCAGTTGTGCTTTTTCCTGTTGCCAGGCTTGCCACAACCAGACACCACCGGCGGCAGCTGCCGATAAAACCACCAATAGCAAAAGGGTTAAATTGTTAACCCTCCGTCGCAACCGCCCCATCTCTTTTTGGTAATTTTCCCGTTCGGATAGCGTATCGAGCTTTAGATCGAGCAGTTCTCGTCCCAGATTTTCCGTCTCCTGACGATATTCTTGTTCGCTACGGGAATCCGTTTCGCCAGAGGAAACGGGAACGAGATCGCCGCTGTTGTCATACACTGGTTCTTCTTCTTGAGACACGGTTTTCTCCTCGCTCGTTTGACAATTGGTCGGCAAAGCTACTTGAGCGCGATCGCACTTCCCAAAAATGGCTCTGAGTAGCTTCTGGCTGCGATCGCAACTGTTGCAACTGGCTGTAAACAATCCACAAAAAGGCACCACCTCCCCCTAGCAAAATAAAAACAACGAGCAAAGCCACCAGCAAGCGACGCTGGGCTGCTTTCAGCTCTCGGACATCCTGTTGCAGCTTCTCTAGCAGCTTCATAGCTCGCAGATCCGACCACACGCTGCTATAGCGAGACTCGCGAGATTCTTTACCAGTATGTTCGTCGGTCATATATTCGACCCCAACCTGAATGATTGTTATTGTCCCGGTGGAACCAGATGCCGTCAAGATCTCAGGCAACTCCCACACCAAATCCCCTTGCTAACCAACCCCCGCAACCAGCTACAAATACATACAATAGGGGAAAAGCGTTTTCAGATTTCCATTCAAGGATGCCTCATGTTACAACGGCTCAAAAATTTAAGAAAAACCGATCGTCAAAAAAAGCAATGGCAACCCATTGTCAAAGAATTCGCCGCCGCCATCGGCAAAAAAAACGTAATCCAACGTAAAGAAGAACTCCTTACCTACGAATGCGATGGCTTGAGCAGCTACCGCCAGCGACCCGCCATCGTTGTCTTGCCTCGAACCACCGAACAAGTAGCCGCCGCCGTCCAAATTTGCGCCCGCCACGACTTGCCCTGGGTCGCCAGAGGATCGGGAACCGGACTATCTGCAGGGGCCTTGCCCGTGGAAGACGGCGTTCTCATCGTCACTTCCATGATGCGCAAAGTTTTGCAAGTAGACCTGGAAAATCAACGGGTGGTGGTGCAACCAGGGGTCATTAACAACTGGGTTACCCAAGCCGTAAGCGATGCCGGCTTTTACTATGCCCCCGATCCCTCCAGCCAAATCATTTGTTCCATCGGTGGCAACATTGCCGAAAACTCCGGCGGCGTTCACTGTCTCAAATACGGCGTTACCACCAACCACGTTCTTGCTATGAAAGTGGTCCTTCCCGATGGCTCGATTGCCGATATTGGCGGTGAAGTGCCGGAAATGCCAGGTTACGACCTTGCCGGTCTTTTTGTGGGTTCGGAAGGTACTTTGGGGATTGCCACCGAAATTACCCTCCGCATTCTCAAAACCCCAGAAGCCGTTTCGGTCTTGCTGGCTGACTTTACCAGTATTGAAGATGCGGGCAATGCCGTCGCCGAAATCACCCGTGCTGGCATTATTCCCGCCGGTATGGAAATGATGGATAACCTGAGCATCAATGCGGTGGAAGATGTTGTAGCGATGGAATGCTATCCCCGGGATGCCAGAGCGATTTTGTTGGTGGAGTTAGATGGTTTGCAGGTAGAGGTAGACAGCAACCAACAGCGAGTTGCCGATATTTGCACCCAAAACGGTGCCCGCAGCATTACCAAAGCCACCGACCCCCAAAAACGCGCCAAACTGTGGAAAGGTCGCAAAGCTGCCTTTGCCGCCGCCGGTCACCTGGCACCGGATTATTACGTGCAAGATGGCGTCATTCCCCGTACGCAGCTCGCTTCGGTTTTAAAAGAAATTGAAGAACTCAGTGCTCGCTCTGGCTATCAAATTGCCAATGTGTTCCACGCCGGCGATGGCAATTTACATCCTTTGGTTCTGTACGACAATTCTAAAGAAGGTGCGTTAGAAGAAGTGGAAGAAGTAGCGGGTGAAATTTTAAAAATCTGTCTGCGCGTGGGTGGCAGCTTATCCGGCGAACACGGCATCGGCGAAGATAAAAAATGCTATATGAGCGATATGTTTTCCGAAGCCGATTTGGCTACCATGCAGTGGGTTCGCCAAGTATTCAACCCTCGCGGTCAAGCCAATCCTGGTAAGTTATTTCCCACACCTCGCACTTGTGGCGAAGCAGCGAATGCGAAAATGCGAGATTTTCCCGGTGTGGATTTGTATTAATTCCCTAGGGAAAGGGGGCATGGGGGCGTCGGAGCGTCGGGGCGTCGGGGCGTCGGGGCGTCGGAGCGTCGGGGCATGGGGGCGTCGGAGCGTCGGAGCGTCGGGGCATGGGGGCGTCGGAGAAAACAACAAATTATATCTCCCAGGCTCCCAAGCTCCCAAGCTCCCAGGCTCCCAAGCTCCCAGGCTCCCAAGCTCCCAGGCTCCCAAGCTCCCAGGCTCCCACGCTCCCAAGCTCCCAGGCTCCCAGGCTCCCAAGCTCCCAGGCTCCCACGCTCCCACGCTCGGTACGCTCCCACGCTCCCACGCTCCGCCGCTCTGTTCCTCAAACAACTAGTCAATGTACCCCATCAACGTCATGGGGTCGTCGATTTGATTGGAAGCAACCGGCCGATTGCCGAAAATAGCGTAGGATTCGTGAATTTGTAAGGAACTCGCTACGATGGGGCGTGTACCGGATAGGTTCATGGTGCCCACAATTTCCAATTCGGACGAAACAATGGGATGGTCGGCACCGCCAGAACGGAAAGTTTCAGTAATGTGCATGTGCCGGGGGGCAATGGGACGATTTCCCGGTAATGGATGGGTTTGAGCCAGTTGCCCCTCTTGAGATTCGTTTTGAACGGCTAAAGAAGCTTCTTTTTCTTTATTGCTGTCTTTATTGGTATTTTTATTGGTTTTGGTAGAGTTATCGGAAGATTTGTTGTCGGCTGCCATAGTTTCTGATTTTTCGTTCGTACGTTGGTTGGATGTGTCGTTACTTGCTTCTTTGGTGTCTTTGGTGTCTTTGGTTTCTTTAGTTTCTTTGGTTTCTTGTTTGCGGGTGCTGCTATTGGTTGCCATGTAAAATCCTCGCTTCGCTTATAAGTAATTTTTCCAGGTGTCAGCAGTCGCAGAAATAGAAAATGTTTTCGTTGTGACAATTTTATCTCTACGACACCATTTTAATGTATATCTCCTCCAAAGCCTACCATGCTTGGAGGTGCTTCCATCGAAACGATGCGATCGCATTTTTGGTTTGCCTACCAAGGGACAGTTTGCCATGCCAGAGCTAGCAATATGGCCGCGATCGCTCCGATGGTAGTATTGATAACATTAACCAGTTCGTTCGTGAGCCAGGGAATATTTTCTTGCCAAATCGCACCGATAACACTTTCTAAATTGGTGGCGATCGAAGCAGCCAGCAGACACAATCCCACACCCAGCAAACTCACCAACGACAGTCCCCACGCTAAAATAGCGATCGCGGCAGAAGCCACAATCCCAGCCATGGTTCCTTCCAGACTTACGGCCCCTTCCGTGCCTTTCGGTACTGGCTGTAAGGTAGTAATTAAAAACGTACGCTTGCCGTACACTTTGCCAAACTCGCTGGCACAGGTATCCGACAGTTTGGTGCTGAAACTGGCTACGTATCCCAGCAGCAATAACTCAGACAGCCACTGCCAGCTATCTGCAGCCGGCAGCACCTCCACCATCCCAATCCCCACCGCACAAATAGCAGCGGTGAGAGCCGCTCCCCAGACGTTTTCCGGACCCCTGGCACCGGAACGCTTCTCGGCAATGCCGGCGGCTTCTTTTTGTTTCATTCCCACGCGGGTAACGGCGGACCCCACGAGAAAATAAAAGAGTACCACGGCATATCCCTGCCATTGCAAGCATCCCCAAATAACCACCCCCAACACCCAAGCATGGGCCAATCCAGCCGGTGTGAGCAATTTTTTGGGCAACGCGATCGCGACCAATAGCAAAATTGTATTCAAGCCTACGCCAACCCACCACGGATTTAAGCTAGAAAGTATATCCCAGAAGGCAGAAACGCTCGAAACCATACCAAACCCCTTTCAATTCCCAGCTTCCAATTGGTTATTTAAATGCCAGCATATCATTGACGACCTATTTGCAAAGGAGCATTTTCCCATGGCAGAAGCAATCTTTCATTTGGCATTCCCCGTCGGCAACATTCCAGATACCAAGGCGTTTTACGTGGAAGGGTTGGGATGCCAGCTCGGTCGCGAAGCCCCGCAATCGGTTATTTTAAACTTATACGGGCATCAAATTGTCGCCCACGTTACCTCGCAACCGGAACCGCCGCAAAAAGGGATTTATCCCCGTCATTTCGGTTTGGTCTTTACGGAGGAGGCAGATTGGGAAGCCTTGGTGGCAAGGGCAAAAGAACAGAATTTACATTTCTATATCGAACCCAAACGGCGTTTTCCTGAAACCGCGATCGAACACCGCACGTTTTTCCTGCAAGACCCCTTTGGCAATTTATTAGAATTTAAATACTATGTGCATCCAGAAGCCATTTTTGGCGATCGCGAATTGGCTCAAGTAGGGGAACAATAGGACCAATTCGCGAATTGCCCCTACTCTTAGACCTCTACAGGCACCGACAAAGCCTCAGCCACTGCTGCCATACTCCGGGGATGTCTGACCATAAACCCGTGTGCCACCACGGGTACTTTGAATTCTCGACCTACAGGCATCCGGGAACTGCTCGCTGGTACGATAATAAAATCCCAAGGGGTCCAAATCGAGCTAAATTGCAAGTTCCCCAACACATCCATATCTCGATTTAAATCCTGCAAAAAATCGCTGTTAGGACGCATTTGCCTGTACGTCGTAAAATTCAGCAAAGAAGCCATATTGGTGCCGTGATGGGGCGCAGAAATGGTGACAAAACGCCGTACTCGCTGGATACCTCCCAATCGCTGTACGTAATATCTGGTCACCAAACCTCCCATGCTCAATCCCACCAAATCGATGGGTTGTTGGGGAGAAAACTGCTGCCGAATGTAGTTTTCCACTTGCTGTGCCAGAAATTCCAAACGTGCCGTTCCCAAGTTAGGAGACAAATCGCAGGTATAAACGGACCATCCCCGTCGTTGCAAATAAGCAGATAGGTGGGCAAAAACCCCCGACTGCCGCCAAATTCCATGTACCAGCAAGACGGGATGGCGTTGGTTTTGGGAATTTTTCTCCTGAGTGGGTTGCCAAAAAGGTTCTCGTTTTCTCATAAACTGGTTTTCGTCAGGTTCAACAAATTTCCGTTTGCAAATGGGGGGAGCGAGGTTGTACTTGCAATGCCGAGGCAACAGCTTGTAGGCTACGGCGATCGCGAATCATCCACGGATGTAAAGGTACCGGGATTTGCACCTCCTCTCCCAAAGGCATTTGCGAACTGTTCGCGGGGATAATGGTTAAATCCAACGGTGTCCAAATGGAAGTAAATTGAATCGCCTTCAACATATCCATTCGCTGGTTTAAAGCTTGTAAAAATTCGCTATTGGGTCGCATTTGCGCCGCTCCTTGGTTCTGGCGCAAGTAAGCTAGCCACGTTCCTTGATGGGGCGAGGAAATGGTCACCAGCCGCTGTACGCGATGGATGCCGCCCAAATATTGAATGTAGTAACGGGAAACAATTCCTCCCATACTAAAACCTACGATATCAATAGGTTGGTCTTGGGGAAAATGGGTTTTGATATAACTGGATACTTGTTGGGCTAAGCGTTCTAAACCTGCATCGCCGTTGTTGGGAGTTAAACTGGGACTGTAAGTAGACCATCCCTGTGCTTGTAAGTAAGCGGACATGGTTTGGAAAACGGCGGCAGTATCGTCTATGCCGTGAACTAACAAAACGGGATTGCGATCGTGTTTGGAACTCATATGGATTGGCTGTTGTACTGAAGTTTGATTTCGGAACAAGGGCGAAACGATCGCCGATGTTGCTGGGAAACGCCGTAGGTCTTTAAGGCGGTTCGATGTTTGCTGCTGCCGTAGCCTTTGTTGCTGGCTAGGTCGTATTCTGGGTATTGCTGGGCAAGTCGCACGATTAGGTCATCCCGCCATACTTTAGCAACAATACTAGCACTGGCGATCGCGAGGACTTGGCTATCTCCCCGAACCACGGTTCGCTGGGGATAGGGGAGATTCGGGATGGATTGGCGGCCATCAATTTCGCATAAATCGGGTGGTACGGATAATTTTAGAATAGCGCGTTTCATGGCCAGTAAGGAGGCTTGTAAAATATTGAGGCGATCGATTTCTGCAACCGAAGCAATGCCCACAGAACAGGCGATCGCGTTTTGACGAATGCACTCTGCCAGGATGCGGCGTTTTTTGGGAGCAATTTTTTTGCTGTCTTGCACCCCAGCTTCCAGCAACAAGCTACGAACGGTGGGAGAAAGAATCACAGCAGCGGCTACCACGGGTCCAAACAGACATCCCCGACCCACTTCATCAACACCGGCAATGTTTTGGTTATAGCGATCGTGCATGCAGGATATTTTCTTCAAGTTTTTGTTTCAACTGACTGGCAACCTTGGTATTAATAATGCCATCTTCTAGCAACTGCTGGATGGATTCTTGTTCGCCTAAATAAGCACAGCGTTGCAGCAATTTTGCTTGCAGTTGAACGGCTACTTGCGAGGAACCTTGGTTCGTGGCTGCCAATCTTTCCCTAGCTGCCTCGCTACTTTTTTGGAAAAAATCAACACATTCGTTGGCGGCAGCGTTAACAAATCCGGTTTCTTGAGGGAGACTTTGGATTTTGGTAGCTACTTGCTTGCCTACATAAGCGATCGCAAGATTGTATTCGTAGCGAATAGCATCGGCACGCTTTTGCTTGGGAACTTGGGAACTGAACTTAGCTTGGGGCGTATGGGTTAGCCAATGCCAAAATTTTTCCCATCTGGTTTCTAGCAAACTTGGGGTGGGAGCTGGTGGTGGAAATTGGCCGCCTTGGACGGATTCTTGTTTTAAATAAGAGGCGAGGTTTAATTTTTCTAGGGTCAGTTCCGCGAGCAATCCTTCGTCGTACAAATGGCGGTAACCTTGCCGTTCGATCGCCAAAGCTTGCAGCCAAAGAACTTGGCGAATGGTTCGACTGGGCTCACCACCAGCTCCATCGGAGTCGATATCGGCTTGGGACCATAAATTGGCTAGGTGGTTTTCGGCTTGTTCCAATTCTTGCTGGTATTGTTGCTGGTAGTGTTGCCAAATATCTGGAGATAGATAGGGATCGATTTGTTGCAGGAAATGAATTTGTTGGATGGCTTCTTTTTTGGACAAAACGGCAGCTTGTGCTTTTTCAATACTATTTAAAAGGGAGGGTCGGTTGATTTTTAAGGCATAAATAAGTTGTTTGATGGTGGTTCCAGAAACCAATAAAGTAAACATAGCCACCCCTAAAGTCAGCATTAAAATTAACTTACGGTGGGGAAAGTCAGGAGCCAAACTTAACGCCAACGCCAAGCCGACAGCACCGCGAATGCCTCCCCAATAGGCGATCGCTTGATACCGCCAATTGACCCGATTGCGACGACGCAGCCAATTGGTCAGCGGTAGCAAACCAAATACAGCCACGCCTCGGGCTAGTAAAACCGCCGCGATCGCCACCAGCAACACCACCACCATCCCTCCTTCACCAAGGCCAGCCCACATCTGGAAACGATTTGCTTGCAAAAAGCTGGCAGTAGTCATGCCCACCAATAAAAAAATCAAGCTATTAGCTAAAAAAGAAATATATTCCCAAAATTCATGCAAAAACTGACGATTTTCCGGACTCAATCGCACGGATATTTGCCAGGCAACCACCATACCCGCCACTAAAACAGCAATAACACCAGAAACCTGTAACTGGTGTTCCCCAATAATAAAAGCACCGTAAGCCACCAACCCAGAAACCGTGCTTAAAACAAAGATATTTTCCCGAGCTTTATCAATAAAATATCCCATCAACATACCCAAAATGGCTCCTACCACCACACCACCGAAAAACGCAAACAAAAATTCCACCGCACCATTCGCCAGAGTCACCGCCGAAAAATTCCCAGAAAGGCTCACAGAAAGCAAAACCTGGAACGTCGCGATCGCCGCCGCATCGTTAAACAGGCTTTCCCCTTCTACCAAAACCATCAGCCGTTTGGGAACGCCCAATTCTTTAAACAAGGCAATAACCGCCACTGGGTCCGTAGCCGAAATCAAACCGCCGAACAAAAAAGCCTGTGCCAGCGATAGAGGCGTTAGCGACCCGACGATAATTCCCACAATGGCAGTGGAAAGTAACAAACCCGGGACGGCTAAAACCAAAATCGGGGTAACATTGCGTAGCAAAAGCTGGCAATCCAGATTCAACGCCGACTCGAACACCAATGGCGGTAGGAAAATAAATAAAATCAGTTCGTGGGATAAATGAAGATGTTCCAGGGGAGTTAAAGCCGGTACGTTTTCCGACAGCCATCCCAAAACCAATCCCACCACCACCAAACCAATCGTATAGGGAAAATGCAGGCGTTTGAAAGCGATCGCGCTGATACTTGCCACCAACAACAGCAGCAGTACCGCAATAGACCGAGCAATCAACGGGTCGTGCATGGCAGGGAACTGCTACTTCCTAATAGGTGATTTACTGGACAATAATTGACTTTTATTGACTTGATAGTCGTAGCCATCTTTCTTAAAGATTG
>NZ_LNDC01000109.1 GCF_001870905.1 Geitlerinema sp. PCC 9228 | reverse complement strand
AGCTTTAGCCTGAGTGTGAATGGAAAGATAGTCAGTGTCTCCCGTAATCACATCCAGCCAATCTTTAAGAAAGATGGCTACGACGATCAAGTCAATAAAAGTCAATTATTGTCCAGTAAACAACCTATTAGGAAGTAGCAGAGTTACTTTGATTCTCTTTTTTTTATTTCCCACATTCCGCACTTCATAGCAAATCCGATGTGTGTGTCAAAATGATATTTTCTACCATTTTCTGAAAAATCTGCAATAAATAATCGGGAGATTTTTGTCTATCGTTCTTTTTCAGAAATACTATGAGATAAAAAGGGAAGAGACTGAAGAAAACGGTAGGTGGTGAGGTGGGAAATTTTAGCGTGCCGCACAATCGTGCTAACTTTCCCAGCGATCGCTTACGGACGCCAGGGATATTGGCGGAAATTTGGCTGCCGTTTTTCAATAAATGCTTGTTTTCCTTCCTGTGCTTCTTCACTCATATAGTACAAAAGCGTTGCATTGCCAGCCAGTTCTTGCAAACCTGCTTGTCCATCGCAATCGGCATTAAAAGCAGCTTTCAGACAGCGAATTGCCAGGGGACTCTTGGTTAAAATCTCTTGCGCCCATTGAATTCCTTCTGATTCTAGTTGCTCCACAGGCACAACAGCATTCACCAACCCCATATCCAGAGCTTGCTGGGCATCGTACTGACGGCAGAGAAACCACATTTCCCGAGCTTTCTTTTGTCCCACCATACGCGCCAAATAGCTTGCCCCAAATCCTCCATCAAAGCTACCGACTTTGGGACCAGTTTGTCCAAAAATAGCATTATCAGCAGCAATGGTTAGGTCGCAAACCACGTGCAAAACGTGACCGCCACCGATAGCATACCCCGCCACCAAAGCAATCACCACCTTGGGCAGAGAACGAATCAAACGCTGCAAATCCAGCACATTCAGCCGGGGAACGCCACTGTCGTCTACGTACCCCGCCTCGCCGCGGATACTTTGGTCGCCGCCGGAACAAAAAGCATACTTGCCATCCGTGTGAGGACCAGCTCCCGTGAGAAAAACCACACCAATCTCGCTATCGTCGCGTACGTCGAGAAAGGCATCGTACATTTCAAAAACCGTTTGCGGGCGGAAGGCATTGCGCTTGTGGGGACGGTTGATGGTAATTTTCGCCATCCCCTCCGCTTTGTGATAGAGAATATCTTGATATTGTTTGACAGGTTGCCATTCAACTTGCATATAACTGGAAATCAAGAAAAAATTTGGACAAAAAATTATAACAAGATAGAAAATGGGAATTAAAAAAAATTTTCCTATCTATTTTTGAATTCAAATAAAATTTTATGCACTCGGTAGGGGCGGAAGTGCGCCCCTACGTTGGCCACGGTTGCCCGCGCGTTCTATCCCTTCAAAGCTTCGGCACCGCCTACCACTTCCGCAATTTCTTGGGTAATGGCAGCTTGGCGGGCTTTGTTGTAGGAAATGGTCAGGTTGTCGATCAGTTCGCTGGCGTTGTCGCTGGCGTTGTTCATGGCGGTCATGCGAGAAGCCAATTCGCTGGCTGCTGCTTCTTGCAATGCCCGCAACAATTGGTTGTTGAGGTATAGAGGCAACAGGGCGTTGAGAATTTGCGTGGGGTCTTGCTCGAAAATCATATCCCGGGGGAAGCTGCGGACGGGGGTGGAAACTTTTTCCCGTTCCACTTCAAACTGGCCGCCGCGGGTCGTCAGGCGAAAGATTTCATCGTCGCTAACTTCCAACCCCTGGGGAGACAAAGGAAGTAAGGTTTGAATGACCGGACGGGAACTGACCAAAGAAACAAATTTGGTATAAACCAGCTCCACCCGGTCTACGGTTTCCGACAAGAATAAAGATAGCAGTTCGTCCGCAATTTCCGAAGCTTCGGAAGAGGTGGGAATTTGCTCCAAGTCGGTATAGGTGGCGTCGATAGGAGCTTTGCGCCGTTGGAAGTATTGGGTGGCTTTGCGTCCCACTAGGACGTATTTGTAATCGAGACCTTCGGCTTGGATTTCTTTGGCGCGGCTTTCGGCACGTTTGATGATGTTGCTATTGTAGCCGCCACACAAACCGCGATCGGCGGAAACAACCAACAAAGCTACCGACCGGGTTTCCCGCTGTTTTAGCAAGGGTAGATCCACGTCTTCAAAGCGCAGGCGGCTTTGGAGACCGTAGAGAACCTGAGCCAAGCAGTCAGCAAAAGGGCGCGTTGAGGTGACTTGTTCCTGGGCGCGCCGGACTTTCGCTGCTGCCACCAAGCGCATGGCTTCCGTAATTTTGCGGGTATTTTTAACGGAGTTGATGCGATCGCGAATCGCTTTCAAGTTCGCCATAGTTTCGTGATGGGTTGGTGGTCAAGGGTCCAAAATGCCTCAGTCCCACCCCTGCTAGAGCAAACCATGGAAGGGGTAGGACCAAGAAAGCGCAAAAGACATTTAGGTAGAGACAGTGAAAGTTTGCTTGTACTCTTTAATGCCTTCTTCGAGGGTGTTGACAATCTCGTCGGTGAGGACTTTTTTCTCGTTAATCATTTCCCCAAATTGGGGTTTTTCGGTGTTGAGATAGTCCCGCAAACCTTGCATGAAGCTGGTGACCTGATTGACCGGAATATCGTCCAAGTAGCCGTTAATACCGGTATAAAGCACTGCCACTTCTTCGTGCAGATCCAAAGGCTCGTACTGGGGTTGCTTCAGCAATTCCCGCAGGCGCTGACCGCGCGCCAGTTGTTTTTGAGTGGCGGCGTCTAAGTCAGAAGAGAACTGAGCAAACGCTTCTAGTTCCGAGAATTGAGCCAATTCCAGCTTCACTTTCCCAGCAACCTTTTTCATGGCTTTGGTTTGCGCCGAAGAACCAACCCGGGACACGGAAATCCCCACGTTAATCGCCGGGCGGATACCAGCATTGAACAGGTCGGAGGAGAGGAAGATTTGTCCGTCGGTAATGGAAATGACGTTGGTGGGAATGTAAGCGGAAACGTCGCCAGCTTGGGTTTCGATGATGGGAAGGGCGGTCATGCTGCCTTCGCCCAAGTTTTCGTTGAGCTTGGCGGCACGTTCCAGCAAACGAGAGTGCAGGTAGAACACGTCTCCGGGGAAGGCTTCGCGACCGGGGGGACGGCGCAGCAGCAGGGACATTTGTCGGTAAGCTTGTGCTTGCTTGGTGAGGTCGTCGTAAATGACCAACGTGTGCTTGCCTTGGTACATGAAGTGTTCGGCAATGCTGGCACCGGTGTAGGGGGCCAAGTATTGCAGGGGCGCTGGGTCGCTGGCGTTGGCAGCCACGATGATGGTGTGGTCCATAGCGCCTTTTTCTTCTAGGGCGCTGGCTACCTGAGCTACGGTCGAAGCTTTCTGGCCGATGGCAACGTAGATACAGATGACATCTTGACCTTTTTGGTTGATGATGGTATCTGCGGCGATCGCGGTTTTGCCGGTTTGACGGTCGCCGATGATCAGCTCCCGCTGTCCCCGACCGATGGGAATCATGGCATCAATAGCAGCAATGCCTGTTTGTAGGGGTTCGTATACCGATTTGCGGTCGATAATGCTGGGAGCAGGAGATTCCAGCAAGCGGGTTTCTTCCAGCTTCAGATCCCCTTTGCCATCGATGGCGCGACCCAGCGAATCCACAATGCGCCCGATCATCTGTTCGCCCACGGGAACCGAAGCAATGCGGCCGGTGGCTTTGACGCTAGAGCCTTCCTGAATGTCCCGACCTTCTCCCATCAACACAGCACCCACGTTGTCCTCTTCCAGGTTTAAGGCAATGCCGATGGTGCCTTCTTCAAATTCTACCAGTTCCCCAGCCATGACTTTTTCCAAGCCATAAATCCGGGCAATCCCGTCGCCTACCTGGAGAACCGTACCAACATTGGAAACTTGTACTTCTTGGTCGTACTCTTCGATCTGTTGGCGGATAATGCTGCTAATTTCTTCAGGTTTGATACTTACCATAACCGTTGCTCTTGTTGTTGGTGTCCGTTGTTTGTGTGTTTTCCGCAGTCCGGAAAAGGTGCCGCTACTTTTATTGTTATTCTAAAGATGCCATTAGGGGTTTGCCTTTAGGCAACTTGCATACTCAAAGACAAACGGCGTAGCTGTCCGCGGACGCTCGCATCGAGCACTTGGGAACCTACTTCCACCACCATACCACCCAGAAGAGATGGGTCCACTTGGGTTTGCAATTCGACCCCCTGGGCTTGGGTCATGGCGAGGACGCGATCGCGTACGGCTTGCTTCTGTTGTTCATTCAATTCCACCGTACTGGTGACTTTCGCCAGAACCGTTTGCTTGAGTTCCCGCAATAAATCTAAATACACTTCGCACATGTCCTCTAAAAAGGCAATGCGCTTGCGATCGAGCAGCAACATCACAAAATTGAGCGTATACGCATGTACGCGATCGGCAAGGAGTTGCCGCAATGCCGCCTTTTTCTTATCGGTAACAACGAGGGGATTGTTGAGAAATTGCTTCAAATCTGGCGAATTTTCCAGCAATTCCAACAGAAAACGGGTGTCATCGCCCATGCGATCGGTGAGATTGTTCTCTTTTGCCAGAGACATCAAAGCCTCCGCATAGGGAGTTGCTATCTCCGCGCTTACGGAACCGCTTGTCATTGGCGTCCTCCTAGCATCGCAATGCTACGGTCGATGAGTTTTTGCTGCGCCGACTCATCCAATTTGTTATCGATCTCGGATTCTGCTTTTTCTAAGGCCATGCTAAAAATACGCCGGCGAATTTCAGCAATTACCTGTTCGCGTTCGGTTTCCATTTCCCTAGAGGCCTCTGCTTTCAAACGTTCCACATCCCGCTTGGCCTCTTCCAGAATGGCTTCTTTGGCAGCTTTGGCTTGTTCCTGTCCTCGCTGGCGAATTTGCTCCGCTTTGGCTTGCGCTTGAGCCAAATCCGACTCCGCCTGAGATAGGGCATCAGCAGCCTCTTTCTGGCGTCGTTCAGCATCTTGAATAGCCTCTTCAATATTGGCCCGCCGCTCGCTGAGGATTTTGCCCAAAAACTGACGCCCAAAGTAATACAGAACCCCGATGATAATAGCCAAGTTCACCAGATTGGTATCTAAGGGGTCAAAATTGAACCCAAAGCCACCCTCGGTGGCGAGCAGGAAAAAATCGATCATGAGACTTTACTCCATATCGTTCGCTGGGACAAACGCTAACTCGGTAGATGAAAAACTCACTTTGCCCCGTCGCTGCCAACTACTTGCTGGCCAGCTCTTTTCCAAGCACCTTTTCTAAAATTTGGTTGCTGAGGGTATCTACCTGTTGTTCCAGGGATTTCAAAGCCTCTTCTTTTTGTTGGGCAATTTCGCGAGCTGCCTCTTCCCGGTTCTTTTGGGCTTCTTTTTGCGCCTCAGCAATTTGCTGGGACATGGTTTCTTGTGCTTCGGCTTGAGCGGCAGCAATAGCTTCTTGGGACTGTTTGCGCGCTTGGGCAACTTGTTGCTCGTATTGCACGCGCAGTTGCTCGGCTTTTTGCAAGCGTTCCTTTGCCTCTTCTTTGTTGGAGCGGACGTAATCTTCCCGCTCGTCAATGGCTTTTCCTAAAGGTTTGTAGAAAATCGCATTGAGAATGGCAGCCAGAATTAAAAACTGCACTGCCATCAAAGGTAAAGTAGCGTCAAAATCAAACAGTCCCCCTTCCTCAGCTGCCGTTTCCGCTGCTAGTAGAATGCTCCAATAGGTCATGAAATCCTCCGTTGGCAACCACGTCTTTTATAGCCATAGGGAAACCTTCGGCGTTCAAGCAAGTCCGCCACCTGGTTCCCTCCGCAAGCGACTAGACTGTGGGAAACGCCGATCGATCCGATCAAAGGGGTACAAGTTTTTTTGCATCAGAACCCCATCAAAATGGCACGCACGTTCGGCGGCGAGGGGGTCCCCGAAACAGGTTGGGCACAGCCGTTCTGGCAACCCAGACAGCCAGTGCCACAAATTCTGGTTCGGGGTCAACCAATGAACCTCAGGTAGAGATGTCCGCGTGGCATCTCCACCTGGAAAACGATTAAAATCTAGGAGAAGGGGTTCGCAAACAGCAATACGAGGGCGACAACCAGACCATAAATGGTCAGCGCTTCCATAAATGCCAAGCTCAATAGCAAAGTACCGCGGATTTTGCCTTCAGCTTCTGGCTGACGGGCAATCCCTTCTACAGCCTGTCCGGCAGCGTTTCCTTGTCCAAGACCGGGTCCGATGGCTGCTAAACCGACGGCGAGAGCAGCAGCGATAACAGAAGCAGCAGCAGTTAGTTGTTCCATGACTTTTTGTTTCCTTTTCTGTAATTACAAACGCAACAAATATGGTTCCTAAAGGAACTTACCACGGTTTGGCAATGGTCTCCATATCCACAAGCGACATTTCGACCATTGCGCGTTACTCTTCGGCTTCCTCTTCCCCGTGTTCGATGGCTTCCCCAATGTACGCTCCGGCTAGGGTGGCAAAAATAAGTGCCTGAATCGCACTGGTAAACAGACCCAATGCCATCACCGGCAGCGGAATAAACAGGGGAACCAAGAAAACCAACACGGCGACAACCAGCTCATCCGCCAGAATGTTACCAAATAGACGGAAGCTAAGGGAGAGGGGTTTTGTAAAATCTTCTAGAATGTTGATCGGTAAGAGAATGGGCGTGGGCTCGATGTACCGAGAAAAGTACTTCAAGCCACGCTTGCTAATGCCAGCGTAAAAATACGCCAGCGAGGTCAGCAGGGCCAAGGCCACCGTGGTGTTGATGTCGTTGGTAGGAGCTGCCAGTTCCCCTTCGGGAACCTCTACAATTTTCCAAGGGAGAAGCGCCCCTGACCAGTTTGACACAAAAATGAACAAAAATAACGTTCCCACAAACGGCACCCACGGGCGATATTCTTTTTCGCCGATTTGGGCTTTGGCAATATCCCGAACAAACTCTAGGGCATATTCCATAAAGTTTTGCAGACCGCTGGGAACTCTTTGCAAATTGCGCGTGGCGAGCAGAGAAGCCACCACCAACACCGCAATGACAAACCAGGAGGTCAGAAACACCTGACCGTGAATGGTAAGATTGCCAATTTGCCAATAAAAGTGCTCGCCAACACCTAAGTCAGGTTCGGCAGCAATTAGGGGTGAAGAAATGGCGTTGAAAACATCCAGCATGTGTATTTTGAGAAGCGCAAACGTCGGCTTCAAGTTCCATGTCTATCTGCAAGGGAAACGAGCTTTGGCTGAGGGAGCATGGGACATTTTTACCCACCACTGCCTACCGACGGTTGTCGGGCAGCAGGCTGGTTAAGGTATACCCAATGAGGGCGGCTTTGTAAGTGACAAACCCCAAGAAAATCGGCAAAATCTGGAGCTGGTTCCACTGACTTGCCAAAACAATCGCCCCAATTAAGGGAACGAATCGCGTTTTGCTGAGTTTGACCTTTTGGCCGCCTAAGGCTTCCACATCTTTCGCTAGCATCCTTAGGTAAATTACACCAATACAGGCACCAATGAAATAGTTAAGGGCAATATTCAGATTGTAGGCAATCCACACCGACACGAAAATGATGGCGGTTAGGACCAGCGTCCACCATAAGAGGTTTCGCTTCAGCTGGTAAAATTCCTGCATGGAACTGCCCGTGGAAGCGGTCCTAGCTTCGGAGGAAGCTGTTTGGTGGCTTTGCCCGGTTGCCGTTGGTGTATTGGCGTTGGCGGATGATGATTCTCCCGAGTACACGATCGCTCCCATTCCCCTTACAGACTTGACCGGTAAGATTCAAACCACGAAGCATAATATCATGTATTTGTAACAACACTTAAATCGTTTCTTGGCTGGCAAATTTTAAGATGTTACCAGGGAAGATAGCGATCGCTGGTAGCGTTCCACCGCCTCCAAAAAATCCCGCACGGCTTCCGGTGGCGTATTGAAGCCAGTTACCAAACGCACCACCGCGCCATCGCCCTGGTTTTGCCAACGATAAAACTGAAATCCTTGCGCCTGCAACGTGGCTATCAAAGGTTCCGCCAGGCAGACAAAGACTTCATTTCCCTGCACCGGATAGAGAATTTTCCCCGCCGACAAAGCCTGCAATCCCCGTGCCAAGCGCGTTGCCATTTGATTGGCATGGCGGGCATTGCGCAACCACAGGTCGTCGCTGATATAGGCGTCTAACTGGGCGGATAAATAGCGCATTTTCGACCACAAATGCCCCCCGCGCTTGCGCCGGTAAACAAATGTCTCTGCTAACTCGCGATTGAAGAACACCACCGCTTCCGCCGCCATCGCGCCATTTTTGGTGGCACCAAACGAAAGCACATCAACCCCAGCCTTCCAGGTCACATCCGCCGGCGAACAATTCAATGTAGCGATCGCATTGGCAAATCTAGCCCCATCCATGTGCACGGGCAAGCCATAATCTTTCCCAATCGCACAAATTTGCTGAATTTTTTCTATCTGATAAATTGTCCCCGCTTCCGTTGCCTGGGTCAGGCTAATAGCTGCCGGCTGCACGTGATGCACCACCCCCGCCTCCGCAGCTGCCAAGGTTGCCGCCAAAGCGTCGGGGTCTATTTTTCCGTTTTCCCCCGCCACAGGCACCAATTTTGCCCCACCAGAAAACAATTCCGGGGCACCGCATTCGTCGGTATGGATATGGGCTTGTGCGTGGCAATAAATCGCCCCAAAAGGCGGTACCATCACCGATAAAGCCAACGCATTGGCAGCCGTTCCCGTCGCCACCGGAAAAACAGCCACCTCCGTTTCAAATAGTTCGCCAAATTTCCCTTCTAACCGTTGGCTCATTTCATCGTTGCCATAGGGCATAGCACTGCCGTCGTTTGCTGCCGCTAGTGCCGCTAAAATCTCGGGTGCCAGGTTACCAGTGTTATCGCTACAAAAGTTCATAGAAGTTTCTCATGTGTGCCCACTCAGTCGGGCAACCGAACCGGCCGCCGTTGATGTTTTTTAACAATTTCTCCTTCTATGATAAAAAGAAGATTTTTCCAGCGCAGCGAAACTCTGTTAGAAAACGCACACAAACCATTGCACCTCCTATGTTTCCTTCCTTCCTGCCACCCGCGGTAGAAAATTTAACCGAAACCGCCTCCATCGAAACCGCCCAAAAGATCCAACGTACCCCCATCAAAACCCCCTATCCGTTCGCGAAGCGTCTGGTGAAGGAGAAAGCGACCATTCCCACCACCTACATCTGCCAAGGCAGCGGTTCTCCTCCCATTTTGCTCCTGCACGGATTTGATAGTTCGGTTTTGGAATTTCGGCGTTTGTTGCCCTTACTAACCCCCCATCGCGAAACCTGGGCGATAGACTTGCTGGGATTTGGCTTTACCGAACGATTGGCCGACCTTTCCTTTGACAGCGAGGCCATCAAAACCCACTTATATGCTACCTGGCAACAACTCATCAATCGCCCAGTGATTTTGGTAGGCGCTTCCATGGGTGGGGCTGCCGCCATTGATTTCACCCTGACCTATCCCGATGCGGTGGAAAAATTGGTCTTGCTAGACAGCGTCGGCTGCAAACGCGGTCCTATTGTCGGCAAATTTTTATTTCCCCCTCTGGATTTTTGGGCAGCGGAATTTTTGCGCCGTCCGGGCGTACGCGATCGCATTAGCTACAATGCCTACTACAATAAAAGTTTAAACTCCGCCGATGCCTGGCAGTGTGCCGCCCTACATTTAGAAATGCCCAACTGGCATCGCGCCCTAATTTCCTTCACCAAAAGCGGTGGTTACGGTTCCTTTCAAAAACACCTCCAGAACCTGCAACCACCTACGCTTATTTTATGGGGAGACAGCGATCGCATTTTAGGCACTCAGGATGCCTACAAATTTCAACAAGGCATTCCCCATTCCCAATTAACTTGGATTCCTAACTGCGGTCACGTTCCCCATTTAGAACAACCAGAACTGGTCAGCCAGCAGATTGCCAGCTTTTTGCCCCACGCGACTAATTCCGTCTAAAACGGCTGTCAAAATCGCTTTGCGGCTCGATAGACTGGTTTTCCAGCTCCTGTGACGACTCCTCTGGTTCGGGAATATCTATTTCCGGGGCTTCGCCGTCGGCGTTGTCCCGAGAAAACTCTTTCAAGTCAAACAAGAAAGGAATTCCCCCACCTTGAGACTGGCCGTTAATCACCAAAACATTGGGCATTTGGGAACCCCCATTTCGCCAGGCTTCGATGGCCTCTTTTTGCAAGACCAACTCGCCACCTTGTGCTTTCAAGGTTTCTGCCAAGAGTCTTTGCGCTTCGGCACGACCTTTGGCGCGGTTAATATCTGCTTGTGCCTTTTGTTCGGCTTCTTTGGCAATGTAAACAGCCCGCCGGGCTCTTTGCGCCGCGATTTGCTTGTCTTCTACGGCTTTGGCAAATTCTTCGGAAAATTCCAGATCCACGATGCTGGTATCCATGATGATAATGCCGTATTTCTCCAGACGGGAGTTGAGCGCTATGTCAAAGGTTTCTTTGAGGTCGTCGCGGCGGGTAATCGATTCTTCGGCGGTTCGTTTGGCAGCAGCGATTTTAAACGATTCTTGGGTTTGCGGTGCGATAATTTTCGACACCACGTTGGAAAGGGTTCCCTGAGTACGCCGAATTTCGACCACTCGGTCGGGGTCGATGCGGAAGTTGATGGCAAAACGCGCCGATAGCTCTTGCAAGTCTTTGGTGGCGCTTTGGGCGGGAACTTCAAATTTTTGGACGGTGACGTCGTAAACATCTACTTTGCCCACAAAAGGTGGTTTCACGTGTACCCCTTCTAGCAAAGCCCCATCGCGAGCTTTTCCTAAAATATTAAGTACGCCGGCTTCTCCCGGTTGAATCACCACAAAAGCATTAAAGCTGAGAATTACCAAAAGAGCGATAATGCCGCCGATAATCGCTTGTATAATTCCGATACCCTGGTTCTTTGTCATTAAAAATCTCCAAAATTTTGGGACTCTATCTATGTTTTGCCCATCACCCTAGAGGGCAACGTAGCCCTTGGTTGCGTGGTCATAACGAGCGCCAGCAAATACAGGTGCCGTTTCTGTTTGCTTCGGTAGCTCGATATACATTCAGGGTAACAGGCTTTGCTGGATGGAACCGCCCCCAAATCGCTGTTCTTTTCCCAGGAAAAATGTCCATCAAGAAAAGATTCCTTACAAACCACGCCTATCCAGACATTTCCATGACATAATAGAAATTTTAGTAGTAGAAATCTGGGTTTGAGAAATTGTTAGAACTCCTTCGGTGGATAGCTCTTCTGGCTGTGAGTCTGGCTGGTTTGGTTAAAGGTTCGGATTGGTTTACGGAAGCTGCTGAAAAAATCGGGCTTTGGTTTGGCTTGCCGCCTTTTATTATTGGCGTGACGATTGTGGCAGTGGGAACATCTTTGCCAGAGTTGCTATCATCAATTGCCGCAACTTGGCATGGTAGTTCGGAAGTGGTTTTGGGCAATGTGGTCGGTTCCAATATTGTTAATATTTTTCTAATCGTTGGCGCAGCGGCAATTATGACGCGGCGCAATATCAACATTACCTACGATTTGGTAGATGTAGATTTGCCTATTTTTGTGGGTTCTGGGGTATGGCTGTATTTGATCGTGCAGGATGGCACGTTTTCCATTGGGGAAGCCATTTTGAGTTTATTTGGTTTTTTGATTTATGTTATTTATATTTTTCAAGAAGGTAGTACAGAGGTGGTTGTAGAGACGGAAACCGCAGAAAAAATCCGCTCTAGCCGTTTTCCTAAAAAAGCGATCGCCAAACTCGTTATCGGCTGTCTGACCATGATTTTAGGTGCCAATTATACCATCGACTCCGTACGGGAAATTTCAGAAATTATCCAAGTAGGGCAAGAAATTATTGCCATTAGTATTGTGGCTTTTGGTACTTCCCTACCGGAGTTGGTGGTCTCCGTGACCATGGCTAAAAAAGACAAAGCCGAAGTGGCGGTGGGTAATGTCATTGGCTCCAATATTTTTAACTCATTTTTTGTTATGGGCATTCCGGGATTGGCGGGGACTTTGGTGCTGGCACCATCCACCATTCAAAATGGTTTGCCACTGATGTTGGTGGGAACCATTTTGCTATTTTTTGTGGTTCAAGATAAAAAAGTAACTGCTTGGGAAGGTTGGACGTTTGTCATGTTTTATATTTGGTTTGTGGGACATACATTTCACTTTATCTAGGCCATGTTCCCAAAAAGATCACATCTTCATATTAACAATAAACAACCAAAAACTACTTCCCAACGCGATCGCGGCTACGTGTTGCGGCCAAATCGCCTTCAGGGGTTGCCGGGCAATTTTATTGGTTAAAAAGAAAGTCAGCGCCATCGAAACCAGTACCGTGGTTCCCTGCAAAAAACTCACCACCGCCGGATGGGCAACCAAAGCAGGCATTTGTTCCCCAGATAACCCAAACGTGGTCATAGCGACGGGCAACAAACGTCCTCCTTCCGTTAACCCTAAATGCAAATAGTGGGCCAAATTGCCGCCCAACACCAGAGGCAAATATCCATAAGCCATTTCTACAAACGGACGAGGTTTGGGCCAGTTATTCCCCACATAGTGAGCAATTTTGTAGCTAGCAACCATAACCACCTGAGCCAGCAAAGGTAGTAAAGCTGGCAACGCCAAAGCCAACATGGAAAATCCAGCATGGGTAAGGTCCAAACTCTCCACATTCATATTCACGCCCAAACCTTGTTCGATTTGCGGCAAGCGACGCAGAAAAATGCCTCCCAGCAACAGCAACAGCAACGCCACTTCGTAGCCGCGAGGAATGTGCGTCGTCCACAGTTCGATACCTGGCGGGCGCAAATTCACTTCCACCGACCGGTGGGGGCAAGCTTTCAAACAGGTCATGCACAACACGCAGTCGCGATTGTCCTGAAGCTGGGCGGGATGGGAATACAGCGGACAGCCATCGGTTTCTTGCCCTTCCCCTTTTTCCGGGCCACCTTTGTAACACTGGTAGGTGGTGCAAGTGGCGGAGCAAATCCCCTGTTGGGCGCGCAGTTCGGTTATGGAGAGTTTGGCAAACAAGCCGTTCATGCCGCCAATGGGACACAAATAGCGACACCAAAACCGCCGTTCAAAGATTGTCGAGAAAATCACTGCCCCGGCGGTAATCAACAGCAACAGGCAACTGGAGAGGTAGGCGGTATTTTCCAGATGCCACAGTTCTTCCCACAGGAAAATCAGGGCAAACAAACCGAATAAAAACCAACCGCCGTATTTTTCGGCGCGTTCTCGGGGCCATTTTTTCAATTTACGGGGAAACAGCCACAGGGATACTTTTTGGGCAATTTCGCCGTAAATCATAAACGGACAAACCGCGCACCAGATGCGTCCCAAAAAGGGAAAAATTAGCAAAACCACCGGCCACCACCAAGCCCAGAACATATTCAAAGCGAAGTTTTCGTGGCGTTCCTGGGGACCGATAAATAAAATCAATACCACCAACGCGAAAAACCAGGTGGTAAACCAATAATTGATGCGATCGGGCCACCACGGGCTGCGCAAGAAGTTGCGGAAGTTGGGATAGGCATTGAGGAGGTTCCAACGAAACCGTTTTTTCTTATTATCCGCCGACCAAAAAACTTCTTCGGTCAGTTCTTGAGCGCCGCCAATTTGTTGAATGGCACGTTCCACTAGGCTTTGCAGTTCCTGGAGGTTGCCGGGAAAGTCATAGGATTGCAAGCGACGGATGGCTTCTGGAGTAATTTTGGGTTTGGGAATGGCTTTGGAGCGACAGTAGAGGCTGATGTAGTACTCCACTTGGGTTTTCAGGTCGCTTTTACGAACTCGCAGGGGCGGCACTTTGATGGTGTGAGTAGCCCAACGTTCGATATTGGGTTGGGTTTTTTCGGATACCAAAACGATCCGCGCGCGACAGGTACGGGGTTCGTTGTCGGTGGTATTGCCCCGGGAGACGGGGGTATAGGTACCGGTTTTTAAAAGTTGTTCGATTTGGGGGCAGAGTTCTTTGGGCAGGTCTTGGATGTTGTTGAGTACCAGGGTGCCTTCGTCCAGCCATTCGATGAGTCCGGGTTTGCCGCCGGCGCGTCCAAACAAATCGGCTCCTGTGGGTTGCAACAGACCGCTGTTGACTTTGATGATGGGTTGGCGGCGTTGGGGGGAACCGAAGTGGATGAGGGCGGCAATGTTGTCTTTGCCCAATCCTGGTTCGCCGAAGATGAGGGTGGATTGGGCGTCGTTGGAGGCTTTTTTAATTTGCTGGCGCAGGCGAACGGCGTAGCGACTGCTGCCGACGATGCCGCGTCTGGCTTTGGGAACGATGTAGGGGCGTAGGGCGGCTTGGCGTTGTTGTTCGAAGCTTAGTTGGGCCGAGACTTGGGTGAGTTCGTCTAGCAGGGATTGAGAAAAGGTTTGGAAGACTTGGGGAAATTCCCGGGCAATTTGATTGAAGGTAGCGGCGGGGAGGGACCACAGGCGAACTTCGGTAAGGGTGGTGAGGGTTTGGGAGATGTTGGATTCGAGCAGCAGTTCTTGGATGTTGATGAGTTCGCCGGGGGACAGGATTTTGCCGGGTTGGTTGTTGTGTTTGAGGATGGCTAGTTGCCCTTGTTGGAGGATATAAAGGGCTTGGGGAGAAGCCCCGGCGGTAACGAGATGCCGGTTGGCGGCGATGGTGATTGCTTGTAAATGCTTGGCGATCGCGTCAATGGCTTCGTCGGGCAGCCGGCTGAGTTTGGTACGCTCTTGCAGCCAAGTTTTTATAGAGGCATCATCAGTCATAGGCGATTTCTAAGGAAATTTCTGTTGTATTGCTTGGGAGGTTGAGGATGAGTACTGCGGATTTGCCCAATCTGTGGGTTCCTCTGGCTTTGTTGGGCACGATCGCGCTGGCGGCGGTGTTTTTCAGTCGCTAGCTAGCTGCCATCTGTTTTTTTGCTGTCTTCAAAATCGCCATCTTTTTCGGCGACGCTTTGGGCGATCGCAGCCAGTTGAAAGCCTTGGGGATAGGTGCCTTCTTCTTTGATGCGTTTGATTTCGGTTTCCGGCACCAACATATTCATGTGTTGCGCCAACCCCAGCACCACATCCCCTTTATCAATAATGCCGGAGACGGCATCAGCGGGGGAAAGAACGGTAATCCAGTTGAGATTGTGGGTTTCCATGGTGTTGATGATGGCATACAGGGGGGTTTGTTCTCGTACGGTCACCAGGGTATCTAAGGGATGGGCGATATCGTCGAGGGTTTGGGTTTCCCAGAGGCTGCGTTCTAGAAAGCGCAGGTCTTCAAGGCAGAGCAAACCGCGGTAGCGACCGTCGGAGGCAACGAAATAAATGGACGATCGTTTCTCAGAGAGTAAATACTCGTCGGCAAATTCCCGCAGGGTTTGGTGGCCGTCTACCACGCGAAATTCCCTGGTCATGATGTTGGCGGCTTGTACCTGCATCAGGGCTTCTTGCACGGTGGTGAGGCGGTCGTAGGCGTTGGCGTTGCGGATGGCAAACCAACCGATGAGCATAATCCAGAAACCGCCAGCATCGCCGGTGTTTAGAATGACAAACAAACCGAGGGCAATGGCGGTCCATCCCAGGAACTGCCCGGAACGCGCGGCCCAATGGACGCCTTGGTAGCGGCTACCGGTAAATTGCCAAACGGCGGCTTTGACGATTTGACCGCCGTCGAGGGGTAAGCCGGGGAGCATGTTAAAGGCGGCGAGAACGAAGTTGATTCTCGATAAAAGGGAGGCTAATTCTTGCCAAACCGGTTGTTGGGAAACCAGTTGGGCAGCGATCGCGAGCAGTCCAAAGAGCATAAAGCTAACCGCGGGGCCGGCGATCGCCACTTGAAAGGCAAGAATGGGGGTTTTGGATTCTTTATCGATAGAGGCAATGCCACCAAAGAGGAATAGGGTGATGGAGTTAACTTGAATCCCCTGGGAACGGGCTACCAAGCTGTGTCCCAACTCGTGTAGCAACACCGATCCAAATAGGGCTAAGGCCATGAACAAACCGGCACTATATCCGACGGCCGGTCCCCAATTTTCGGCAAAATCAGTGCCGTAAACGAAGGTAATTAGGGCGACTACGACCATCCACGAGGAGTCGATGTACAGGGGAATGCCAAATAAATTTCCCACGCGCCAAGCTGCTTGCATGAAATTCCGTCCTTGAACTTTGGGCGCTCGTCGCAGCATCTGCCAGCAACTGGCAAAATGACCGACAAAATTGAACAGTAGCTTGTAGCTTCTGTGTTGAAAAGCAAGTCAAAGAATCCGACCGACCAACCGACAGCTGATAGCTCGATGCTACTGGCGTTGTTATTTTCATTGTACCTATTTTGCTTGGCTTGCAAGGTATGGCGTCGCTTTTGGGGGGGATAGGAAAGTTAAAATTGATGGAGAAAAAAAGAATTGAAAAGCGAGTATTTTTTCTTCCCAATCCCCACTTCTCAATTCTTTTGGCTGTATTTGTACGGCCGGGGTTTTGTAAATTTTTGTAACTAAACGGGACCGCCTGGATAACTAAATAGCTGGCGATCGCGGCATAAATTCATAAAATTTTACAAAGCACCGGCATTGGCCAGTCCTAAAATGATGCCAGCCCCCAAGATGTGGCCCAAACTCAAAGTGGCCAAAAGTTCGGGAACGCCAAAACCAGTAAACATGGCAGGCAGGGGAATGGGAAGAGCGGGACCAGCGCCGCGATTTTGAATGGCAGGACGACCAATCGCGATCGCTACCAAATTGCAGACAATCATAATCAAAGCCACTTGAAAATTCCAAGGGGTGCTGAGAGCAGCGCCAGATTGGGCAGCGAGCAATGCAAACATCATCAAACTCCTCTCGATCGAGAAAAACTTCGTTTTAATATGTAGCAAATACCGACAATTCCAAGAAACTTTTTGTTGAAATAATTAACAATTTTGCGACAATTTGTTAACCATTTGTGAAGGGAGAACCATGCGCGTCAAAATTTGTGGCATCCGAGATGCAGAACAAGGAAAAGCGATCGCCGAATTGGGGGCCACCGCCATTGGCTTCATTTGCGTACCGCGCTCGAAACGGTACCTCACCCCAGCACAAATCCTCGCGCTCACCGAGCAACTGCCCCACCACATCGACCGCATTGCCGTCTTTGCGAATGCCACAATTTCCGAAATTTGTCAAGTATTTCCCCACCGTGGTTTAAGCGGCATGCAGTTACACGGGGACGAATCGCCGGAATTTTGCCAGCAGTTACGCCAAGCACTAACTCAACGGGGCTGCGACCAAGTAGAACTCATCAAAGCCTTGCGCATCCGCACCGCAGACGATTTGCAGCGCGCCGCCGCCTACGAACCTTACGTAGATACATTTTTACTAGATGCCTACCACCCCCAGCAACTCGGCGGTACGGGGATTCCCTTAGACTGGCAAGCCTTGCAAAAATTTACCCCCCAGCGTCCTTGGTTTCTCGCCGGGGGGTTAACACCAGAAAATATTCAAACGGCCCTAGGGCAACTACAGCCAGATGGCATTGACGTTTCCAGCGGTGTGGAAATAGCCCCAGCAGACAAAGACATCTCCCGAGTCGCTGCCCTATTGGCGCAAGTCAAAGCCAGTGACCGTGCTAGCAGGGGGACCTAACAACTAGAAAAAGAAGGCCGGTGGTGAATTAAATTCAAAAACTCCTCGCGAGTTTTCTGGTCTTCCTGAAAAACGCCAACCATAGCACTAGTCACCGTCCAGGAACCGGGTTTTTGTACTCCCCGCATCACCATACACATGTGGGTGGCTTCAATCACCACAGCCACACCTTTCGGCTCCAACACTTCCTGAATGGTTTCCGCAATTTGTCGGGTCAGCCTTTCTTGCACTTGCAAGCGGCGCGCGTACATTTCTACAATCCGCGCCAGTTTGCTCAACCCCACCACCTTTTCGTTGGGAATGTAGGCAACGTGAGCTTTCCCCATAAACGGCAGCATGTGGTGTTCGCACAGGCTAAACACGTCAATATCGCGGATCAACACCATTTCGTTGTGGCCTTCGTCAAAAATGGCCCCATTGACAATATCTTCTACCGATTGGGAATACCCACCCGTAAGAAAACGCATGGCCTCTGCCACCCGTTTGGGGGTTTTCAGCAAGCCTTCCCGGTCTGGATTTTCCCCAATTCCCAACAGCAGTTCTCTAACGGCAGCTTGCATGCGTTCTTGGTCTTCGTCCGTATTTTCACCATCAGTGGGAGAATGCCCGTTGGTGGTGGCAGCATCGGTTTGTGCGATCGCTTCCCGATGGGGATGGATATTCGTATTGTTTTCTACAGAAGGATTAGAACCGTTGGAATAGGCTGTAGTCATGAGAGATTTCGCGTTACAGTGGACACAAGATAATTTTCTTCAAGCTGTTTTCGTGCCCTAAAAAGCGCACGAGAACCAAGCCTTAATTTTTAACGAGTTTTGCCCAGCCAACCTGTGGGTTGAATGGTCTTCCCTTTCAGTTTTTAAAGGCTTTTTTTACAAAACGCCAGCATTGGACATGAGGGTGAGTTCTTCAACCACCGCATTTTGAGGAAGTTGCACTGCTTGCACGATGGTGTTGGCTACCGTCTTCGGATCGAGCATATTGTCGCGGTTGAAATCGGCATGAACGGTAGAAGCATCCCACAAAGGCGTGTTAACAGCTCCCGGACACATGGCAGTTACCCGAATGCCGTGGGCTCGTTCTTCGGCGGCTAAAGCTCTCGACATGCCCAACATGGCAAATTTGCTGGCACAGTAAGCACTCCAACCAGGAAAAGCGTTATGTCCGGCAATGGAAACAACGTTGATAATTGTTCCTTTGCCAGCGTTGCGCATTTGCGGCAGCACTGCTTGGATACATTGAAAAGCACTGGTAACGTTTAGATTAAATACATGCTGCCAGTCTTGCAAGGGAATGTCTGCCAGAGGGCAGGTGTACCCCATACCGGCATTGTTGACCAAAATATCGATGGGACCGAACTCAGTAGCGATTGCTTCAATTTGCTCGCGTACCTGCTCCACTTGGGATAAGTCTATCGGATAAATAGCCGTTTCTACGCCGGTTTGTTTGATGGTTTCTTCTACTTGAGCCAGTTTTGCTTGGGAGCGACTTACTAAAGCAACATGAATGCCGGCTTTAGCAAATGCCAAGGCAGTAGCCGCACCAATACCGCTACTAGCTCCTGTAATTAAGGCACGCTGTTGGTTGGGCCAATTCATGAAAAGTTGTTCTTTCCTCTGATGTCTGTTCGATCTACAGAAGACGTTACACTAGAATCACCAGCGTTGCCATAGCAAAGGCTGTGGCGATCGCTCGGTGTTTGTGCTTCCAGAGGGAATCTGGAAGCACCGCTAGCGTGACGGTGGTGTCACCCAGGACCCAAGAGCCAATGCAATCGGCTGGGGAAGTGTTCCCTGAGGACCTAATGTAAAAATTTGTAACTTTTGGGATTATATCACTCCCAATCTCAGTTTTCAGCAAACCCAACGGAAAATATCCTATCTCGCTCGACAAACCGTGGATAACGACTTCTTTCTCAGTGCCTACGACTACGACCTTCCCGAGGAACGCATCGCACAAAACCCGGTCGTTCCTAGAGATAGCTCCCGCTTGCTGGTGGTGGATTCTCCCACAACGCACCAACATCGCATTTTTCGAGACCTGCCACAGTTGCTACAGCCGGGAGATTTGTTGGTTTTCAACGATACCCGTGTCCTTCCGGCACGATTGTACGGACAAAAGTCCAGCGGTGCCCAAGCGGAGTTTCTGCTGCTGGAACCCCGTGCTGATGGCAGCTGGTTGTGTCTGGTCAAACCGGGAAAACGCCTGCCACCGGGGGCGGTAGTACACATTCCTCCCGAAGCTTCCAGAGGGGAAAGTTCTGACTGGCCGGTCATGAAAGCCACCATTGGGGAGGTAGATGCGGCTACTGGCGGTCGCATAGTTACCTTTGAAGTACCGCAGGGATATTCTTTTTGGCAGGTGTTAGAGGCTTTCGGAGAAATTCCGTTTCCCCCCTACGTGACCCAAACCCAAGCCCAACCGGAGCAATATCAAACGGTTTATGCTCGCCAAGCGGGGGCGGTGGCGGCACCTACAGCTGGTTTGCATTTCACAGAAGAATTGTTGCAGCGTTTGCAGGATGCTGGTATCCAGCGTGCGTTTGTGACGTTGCATGTGGGGGTGGGTACGTTTCGCCCGGTGGAAACGGAAAATGTAACCGAACATGTCATGCATGGGGAATGGTTTGAAATTCCTGAACAGACGGCAAGCCAAATTTACGAAACCCAACAGCGGGGAGGTAGAATTTTGGCTGTGGGAACGACGGTGGTGCGATCGCTGGAGAGTGCAGCCACCGAAGATGGTAAAGTACAGTCCATGTGCGATAAGACCGAGCTATTTATTTACCCGGGCTATCGATGGCGGGTGGTGGAAGGGTTGATTACCAATTTCCACTTGCCTCGGTCTTCGCTGTTGATGTTGGTGAGTGCTATGGTGGGGCGTCGGCGGTTGTTGGATTTATATCGAGAAGCGATCGCCGAACAGTACCGTTTTTATTCCTTTGGCGATGCTATGCTCGTTTTGCCAGAGGCGAAAACCTCATAAAATCGACGGTGCGGCCGGGCCGCACCGCTAGTATTGGGAAAAGCTGTTGCCAGTTGGGGAATGCTAATCCTCTTCTTCCTCTTCGTCTTCGTCGCTAGGATAGTAAAATCCTTTGCTACGTCCGGTTAGTACGGATTTGCCCAGGGAAAGGGCTTTGTCGGCTTCATAAGCTGCTTTGCGCTTCCAAACGGCTTTGCGCTTGCGTTTGCAACTTTTGGAGGTTTTCTTCTTTGGTACCGCCATAATTTCTCTTACAAAAAGGTCACAAACCTTATATTATACTACAAAATTGCAGCCAATTGGCCATTATAGCGAAGCCGTCAAGAAAAACCTGAAACCTGTTGTTATGTGGAACGCGATCGCGGGATTGTTTTCCGGTATTGTCTACCCAGTGCAAGTCTTGGTGATTCTCCAACGCCTGCCGAGATTGTGGAAGTACATCGTTATTCCTATTTTATTAAACGTGGCGATCGCCATTGGTTTATATCTGGGATTGTTGTTTCCCGGGTTGAACAGTATTGAAAATCTCATCACCGACCTATCCCAAACTGCCAGCAACGTTACGGCAAATTGGCCGTCATGGTTGGGATGGCTAACTGCCATGGTGACGTTTTTTGGCTGGCTGTTGCAGGGATTGCTGGTGGTCTTGCTGTTGGTTGTTGTGGGGTTTTTGTTGGTGCAAATTGGTGTGACTTTAGGATCGCCCTGGTACGGTCAGCTTTCCGAAGAGTTGGAAGCCCATCGCACCGGTACCCAACCCCCTACCCCCGAAGGGACTTTGGCCATCCTACAGGATATCTGGCGCGCCATTTTGTTTGAGGTCAAAAAATTGCTGCTGGCGGCTGCGGTTAGCTTGTTGCTGTTTTTATGCAATCTGTTGGTTCCTGTGGTGGGAAGTACCATTGCCAGTTTGGGGGGAATTGCCCTTGCGGCAACCATTGTTTGTTTGGATTTTCTAGATGCCCCCCTGGAACGCCGCCGTCTCCAGTTTCGGGAGAAACTCGGGGTTGTGTTTCGCAGTTTTCCCGCTAGTGGTAGTTTCAGCCTGGTGTGTTTGTTTTTGATTAGTTTTCCCGTTATTAATTTCTTTACTGTTCCCATTTGTGTGGCGTCGGGAACTTTGTTTTTTTGCGATCGCGTTTTGCCCCGCTGGCAGAAATCGTCTGCTACTGCGGATAGTGCCGAGGCTTGAGATTTTTGCTTGCCCCGCGATCGCTACTGCCATTGTATGTACTTTGTACGAACAAGATTCTATTTTTGCGCAGCCTAGATGTTTGGGTAAAGGCGTCTTCAAACCTCCCCTTCTTTATGGCGACCTTTCCAGCCCGCCCTATGTTATAATAATTATACCAAAACTTTTCTTTTTTGTCAAGAACAATTCTCAACTTGCCCCTGCGCTCGCAGTTAAACCATTGCTTGCAAATCCCGCGCCAAATTTTTCAAATTCTCCGTACCGCTCTTAATTTGCGAAATGCCATCCGCCGTTTGCTTGGAAGACTGGTTGAGGTCATTCATCGCCGCCACCACCTGTTCGATAGCTTGGGCTTGCTGCTTGGCCGATAGGGAACTTTGCTGGTTGTTTTCCACCACCTTTTCAATGGCTTCGCGCACCCCTTGAAAAGCATTTTCCATATCTTGAGCAATTTTTGCCGATTCTTCCACGGTTTTGGTGCCTTGGTCGGTAGCCATCACCGCCGCATCAATAGCTTTTTGAATTTCGCTGACCAATTCGCTAATTTTACTACCCGACTTTTGACTTTGGTCTGCTAGCTTGCGAATTTCGCTGGCAACCACGCCAAATCCTTTGCCATGTTCTCCCGCACGCACAGCTTCCACCGAGGCATTGAGCGCCAGCATATTGGTTTGATTGGCCAAATCACTAACCAAAGTAGAGATATTACCAATTTCCCCCGTCTGTTCGCTCAAACGTACCATTTGTTCGGAAATGGCATTGACTTGATTGCGTAAAGTTTCAGTCCCTTTGCGGGTCCGCTGTACGGCTTGGTTGCCGTCTTCCGCAAGGGAAAGGGCTTTTTGAGCACTGTTGGCGCTGGCTTCTGCTTGTTCGGCCGTTTTGCGAGAGGAGGCGTTGAGTTCGTCGGCTGAGGTGGTGGTTTCATTAACAGAAGCTGCCGCTGATGAAGCAACCCGCTCTTGCTCTTCTGCCGCTGAAGCAATTTGGCTGGAAGAAGAAGCCAAACTTTCTACTGCATCTTGTAAGGCAGATGTAATACCGCGTCGAATAAAAATAAAACCAACCACCAGCAAAATCAAAGAAGCAGTGGCTAAAATAACAAAAAATATGCGAAATTGTTCGTAGATATTGCGTGCGTCTTGGCGATTGCGGCGAGCTTCTTCTAACTGTAGTTCGCTTAAATCGCGAATTTGGGTGGTAACCGGATCGACTTGCCGGTAGATACTGCCATCAAAAGCTGCAATTGCCTCGCGATCGCCGCGTTCCAAAGCAGCAATCAAACTGGCCACCTCGCGATTGGCATCTTCAAAGAGACCCTCGAGTTCGTCCACCAACTCTTGTTCGCGATCGCTTAAATCGCTTTGTTTGTAGCGACGCCACTGCTCTTGAATCGTTGTATTCGCTTGTCGAACTTGCTGTAAAGCCTCAGAAGTGGAAATAATACCGTTTTCCACCTTATTCACCGCATCCACAATGCGGATAGCATACTCATCCGAAACTGTTTTTAATTTTTCTAAAGGAACAATACGATTATCGTAAATCGCTTCCACTTCGCCGTTCAAATTCGCGAATGCGTAGACCGAATACCCCCCTACAAACAGCAAAGCAGTTAGCGGCAAAGCAAATCCAATATATAGTTTCGAGCCCAAGCGCAATTTCATGGTTTCTCCGAGGTTGAGCGTTAAAAATACAGAAAAAGGGATTGGTGGGTCCTATCGTTGCCCAACCAACTACCTTTTCCCACATCAAATCTGATTTCCAATCAACCCCTCCAAAGCATCCAACTTCGCCGTCTCGACCGCTATAAAAACTAGCCAAAACCAAACACAAGGGAGTTTTTCCTTGCCCACCACTCGCTTGCTTCAGTATACCATCAACCGGGCGGCCAAGTCATGGGTCTGCCCCCGAGAATGTGAACGTGCAGGTGGTAGACCGTTTGACCGCCTTCATCGCCGTTATTAATCACCAAACGATAGCCCCTCTCCAATTCCATTTTGGCTGCTACTTCCTTAGCTGTCAGCAACAAATGCCCTAGCAATTGCTGGTGTTTTTGTGCGGCCTCATCTAATTTGGGAATCGGTTCTTTAGGAATAACCAAAACGTGAACAGGCGCTTGGGGATTAATATCTTTAAAAGCTAGAACTGCATCATCTTCGTAGACAATATCTGCCGGAATTTCCCGGCGAATAATTTTGCCAAAAACCGTATCGCTCATGAAGACTCCCAGACAGAGTTGTCAAAAATAATTTTTGGAGAATGTACCAATCCATGGTAGTTGGTTTGCTTGGTACAGGAACTACGACGTTATTTTAGAGAACCACGATACCCGAGTCAACAGGAAAGCAACAATCCACTGCAGCCAAAGTAAAGTTAAAAATCGATCGCGTTGCTGTCCCACAGCTTCTATAATCGATCTTAAATACTTAAATAGCCTGTCGAGAAGATACTTTTAAGGGAAGTGCCGTGCTTGCTAGAGTATGGAGCGCCGCTTTAGTTGGGATTGATGCGGTGAAAGTGGGTGTAGAAGTCGATGTATCTGGCGGTCTGCCGGCTATGGTGGTGGTGGGGTTGCCAGATACTGCCGTACAGGAATCGCGGGAACGGGTCAAAGCGGCTTTGAAAAACGCTGGGTTTGCCTTCCCCATGCGCAAAATTGCCATCAATCTGACGCCTGCCGATTTACGCAAAGAGGGTCCGATTTTCGATCTGCCCATTGGAATTGGGATTTTGGCAGCTTCCGAGCAAGTAAGTACAGAACTGCTGGGGGATTTTCTGTTTTTAGGAGAAATGTCCCTCGATGGCAGTTTGCGAGCGGTTCGGGGAGTTTTGCCCATTGCTGCGGCGGCGAGGGATTTAGGGATTACTGGGTTGGTGGTGCCCCAGGGAAATGCTCGGGAAGCCGGGATTGTAGAAGGAATTCATGTCTATGGTTGCGATCGCTTGGCGGATGTGGTCGATTTGCTCAACCATCCCCAAAGCCACCAACCTGTTGTCGTGGATCCGAGACAGGAATTAAAATGCAGCAGCAGTAACGCACCGGATTTGCGCGATGTGAAGGGGCAAGCTCACGCGCGTAGAGCCTTAGAAATTGCTGCGGCAGGGGGCCATAATTTAATTTTTGTGGGACCGCCTGGTAGTGGCAAAACCATGCTTGCCAGAAGGTTGCCGGGAATTTTGCCACCGCTAAATTTTCCCGAGGCATTGGAAGTCACGCAGGTGCATTCGGTGGCGGGGTTGTTGAAGGAACGGGGGGCTTTGGTGACCCAACGACCGTTTCGCAGCCCCCACCATTCCGCTTCCGGACCTTCGTTGGTGGGTGGGGGAACTTATCCCAAGCCGGGGGAAATTTCGCTGGCGCATCGCGGGGTGTTGTTTCTCGACGAATTGACGGAGTTCAAGCGGGATGTGTTGGAGTTTCTGCGGCAACCGTTGGAAGATGGTTACGTGACGGTATCGCGTACTCGGCAGTCGGTTTGTTTTCCAGCTCAGTTTACGTTGGTGGCGAGTACCAATCCTTGCCCTTGCGGGTACTACGGCGACCCCATTCAGGCTTGTACTTGTTCGCCTCGCAAGCGAGAGCAATATTGGGCGCGGCTTTCCGGACCTTTGATGGACCGGATTGATTTGCAAGTGGTGGTCGCTCGCTTGAAACCGGAGGAGATTACGGGTCAGCCGTTGGAGGAGTCATCTCAAACGGTTTTGAAACGGGTTTTGGCAGCTCGCGATCGCGCCCGAGAGCGTTTTGCGGAAGAATCTAGGGTAAAATGCAATGCGGACATGCAAAGCCAGCATTTGCGCCAATGGTGTCAGTTGGATAGCGATACGCAAACCCTGTTGGAGGGGGCAATTCGCAAGTTGGGGCTGTCGGCTAGAGCTACCGACCGCATTTTAAAAGTGGCACGCACGATTGCCGACCTGCAAGGAACCGAACATTTGCAAACCCAACATGTGGCAGAAGCCATTCAATACCGCAGCCTCGATCGCATGCAGTGAGAATTTTTTTCAAGATTTTTCCATGGGGGAACCAATAGAAACTTGTATGATGGTCTAGAAAGGTGGGACGCGCGATCGACAGACAACAAACATGCTACAATACTTAATTCCTATTTTTGATACTTCGGTTTCTTCCTGGTCGGCGGAAGCACGTTGGTTGCGTTGGTTGACGTTTCTGTGGCTTTTTATTGGTTTGTTGGTGTTGTTTTCCGCTTCTTTTCCCATTGCCCACGCGGAATATGGGGATGGTTTTTACTATATCAAACGCCAACTGATTTGGGTGGCGGCGGGATTGATTGGCTTTAATTTTTTGGTCCATTTTCCCATTCGTTCGGTGGTTCGCCTCAACCATTGGTTGCTGTTGCTGTTTTTGGCATTGATTTGGCTGACTTTGGTGCCGGGTTTGGGTAATACAGTCAATGGGGCAACCCGTTGGATTTCGATTTTTGGGGTTCCCGTGCAACCTTCCGAACTTATTAAACCGTTTTTGGTGGTACAAGCAGCCCGGGTTTTTGCTAAATGGCATGCTTTGTCTTTACCAACTCGTTGGTTTTGGCTGGTGTTGTTTGCTTCGGTTTTGGTAGGGATTTTGCTACAACCCAATTTGAGTACGACGGCTTTATGCGGTATGACCATCTGGTTGGTGGCGTTGGCGTCGGGATTGAGGATGAAATATTTGGCAACAACGGCGATCGCGGGGTTGGGAATGGCGGCGATTAGTATTAGCATTAATGCATACCAGCAACGCCGTATTATGTCGTTTCTCGATCCCTGGTCGGATCCGCAAGGATCGGGCTATCAATTGATACAAAGTTTGCTGGCTGTTGGGTCTGGGGGAATTTTGGGAAGCGGGTTTGGCATGTCCCAGCAAAAGCTTTTTTATTTGCCGATTCAGTATAGCGATTTTATTTTTTCGGTTTATGCGGAGGAGTTTGGGTTGGTGGGGAGCTGGTTGCTGTTATTTTTGTTAATGGCTTATGCTACGGTGGGTCTGCGCGTGGCTTTGAAGGCGCGATCGCTGGTTTATCAGTTGATGGCGATGGGATTGACCAGCATTTTGATTGTGCAGGCGTTTATCAATATTGGCGTGGCTACGGGTTTTTTGCCTACAACGGGGTTGCCTTTTCCTATGTTTAGTTATGGAGGCAGTTCGATGATTTCTAGTTTGTTGGTGGCTGGATTTTTGGTGAGGGTGGCTAGGGAAAGCCGCCACGCTAAGGTCGTGGGTTTCGATCGCTTCCAGCAAAAACAGCGATCGCCCCAACCATCTCCAAAATCTTTCCACCCACAAAACTCTCCCTATCGCTAAGAATATGGCGAATGCGTTGGTGTTTTTTCGGTTTGTTTGGGGAAGAATAACCAATAATATGTTGGTTTGGGATATTTATCAAGAAAATCAAAATTTGCTATTGTTTTTTATATTTTAGCTCGGGGAGTTATGACTAGCAGCTACCAAAAAATTTTTGAAGTTTCGGGAACGCCAGGTCAGTTGGTTGGTGGTTTGATTTTCCCCAATTTTGGCGGAACAACCACGGTAAAAATTGATGGTGAAATGGTACATGAAAAGGCGTTTATTGGTTCGGAGAAGCGGGAATCGTTTACACGTTTGAATGCTATTGACCATGTGGGCATATACGATTCTTCGATTGGCTTTTTCTTGGCGATCGCGGCTATCTTTTTTGGGTTGGGTTCTTTATCTCCTTTTTCTGAAGAGGTGTTGAGCGGAATAAATATTTTGTTTTTTGGGCTATCTGTTCTATTCTTTTTGGGATATTCTTTGCTAAAGTATCGTTATTTGTTAATTCACAGCCAGCGAAATACGATTATTATTTTTATCACTAAGTCTCCTTATACCTACCGGCAATTTGCTCTCACAATTATGGATGCGATCGCTGGTAAAATTGATACGGAACTTACTTCTGTTTCCCAAGGTGGTTCCTATCCGAAATCTTCTCAAAATCAATAGGAGAGATGGGTGGGTGTTGCCCACCCTAAATTTTGGGATTGTTTTAAGCAAATTCTTATTGCGATCGCAAGTAGCAAAACTAAAGAACATGGTTTTAATTCAATTTCAGGATGACACTATTTTGTTTTTTTTAATGGCTTTATTTTGTAGTAATACGGTATATAAAAACTGACTTGCTATTTTTCTTGATAAATCGTGCTACAATAACAAACTATCTATTTATAGCATGCTTTCAAAAATAATTATACCATTTCTGAAAAAACCATAATTTTCTGGAATTTTCCAATTTCCCTGGTAGGGGCGCTTCGCGAAGCGCCCCTACTCACGCGTTGTGCCCCTACAAAAATGCCTCTATTATCTATTGCATGTTATTAAGAAAATGGTATTATAAACTTTTTTAGAATTTTTGTTTTGCAATAATTAGAGTTGTCAAAAAAATGATTATAAAAATGGGGGAAATGTTTTCTGCTATCCTCCAATTTTGCTCTGACCAGAAGCACTAGAGATAGGAATCCTTGTAAGTATGGAAAATCTGGGGAAAACCGTTTGTAGGATCCCAAACGAGCTAGGATAGCTGGAAAGAACAGAAATCCCCCCGAGAACTTTTCGCGTTCCTTTTTTATGGACTATCATAAATCGGTATGCTCAAAGATAAATTTCTACTATCAACCTATATTTCCCTGCGCCGCTGGTGGCGAAGCATTGGTTACAACCAACGTCGGTGGATCTTCCTTTTCCTAGCAGCAGCCATCTACGCAGCTGTGGTTCTCTCGCCATTACCAGGCGTTTCCCCTGAAGGGAAGCAAGCGATCGCAGTTTTTGGGGTGGCTGCTTTTTTATGGGGAACCAGTGCCTTACCCCTTGCCGTTACTGGGATTTTGATTTTATTTTTGCTCCCCTTTAGCGGGGCCTTGTCTGCAGAAAGTACCTACGCCCATTTTGGCAATCGCGCCGTCTTTTTTATCCTCGGTGCTTTTATCCTTTCCAGTCCTATCATGCGTTCTGGGTTGAGTACTCGCGTTGCCCTAGGTGTAGTCACGCGATTTGGGCGTTCCTTGCGTACCTTATTGGCTTCTATTTTGCTTTTAGCCGCGATTTTATCCTGTTTCATTAGCGCCCATGCCGTAGCTGCCATGCTATTCCCCATTATTTTAGAAGTGGTGCGTGCAGCGGGTGCCAAACCAGGTAGTCGCTTTGGCTTGGCTGCCTTTTTATCCATGGCGTGGGGAGTGGTGATTGGGTCCAATACCACCTTACTAGGCGGTGCCAGAGGTCCCCTAGCTTTGGGAATTTTGCAAGGCACCACAGGGGACAATATTGGCTTTGTGGAGTGGACTGTTTGGATGTTCCCCATCGTCATTGTTTTGCTGGTGGTTGCGTTTGCCATCTTGCAACGGATCGATGCGGGAGAGGATATTTCCCTCGTCTCTGCCAGAGAATTTTTACAAGTACGCAACGAGCAACTCGGTCAAATTTCTCGTCGGGAAGTGGCTACCGGCGGCATTATGGTGCTGACCATTTTGCTGTGGATTTTTCAAGGGGATGAATGGGGCCTGGATGTGGTAGCCTTTCTGGGAGTTTCCTTAGCCTTTATTCTGGGCATCGCCAAATGGCGGGAAGTGGAAGAAGATGTCAACTGGGGGGTCTTTCTCATGTACGGCAGTGCCATTCCCCTAAGTACAGCCTTAGAAGAAACGGGGGCTGCCCAGGTAATTACCCAGAACGTTCTTTCCGCCGATCTGGCCTCGCCGCTGCCGATCTTTATGGGAATTGTCTTATTGGCTACACTATTAACGGAATTTATGAGCAATTCAGCCGCCGTAGCTGTGCTGATGCCTGTAGCGCTGGCGATCGCGCAAAAATACGGAATCGACCCACGCACCATCACCATGGGGGTGGTTTTGCCAGCGGGATTGAGCTTTATGCTACCAGTCAGCACCCCAGCCATTGCCATTTCCATCAGCAGCGGTTACGTACGACCTTTCGACGTATTTCGGTGGGGCGTTTGGCTGGATGTCTTGGGATACTTAGGCGTTTTTTTAATTAGCCAACTGTACTGGCCGCTTGTTGGGTTGGGGAAAATAGGATGAAAGAACTTTGGTTGGTACTGACCAATCCCTACACATACCAAAAAGCCCTCAACCGGGCGCTCGATCGATTGCGCGCCACCCCTACTAGCCTTTCCGACTCTGGCGAGGAAGTCAACATATGGGTGGTATTTCTCATTGACCCGCAAACTATTGAAAATATGGTCAGAGATTTGTGCGATCGCGGTTGGTTGGGTGCCAGTTCTTTGCACAACTTGGAAAGTTCTATGCTTGAAGGATACCGTGCTTTAGCTCAAGATGTTTTGCAAGAGGTGCGCCGGCAATTTGAAGCAGCTTCCACTAAAGTAGAAACGACCGTTGCTTCTGGTTCCCTGCGGGAGTATGTAGAAGAACTCGTCAGTAAGGAAGAACGTCAAATTATCATTAGTTATGCTGGGGCCATGCCTGCTTGGATGCACACCTATGAAAACCAAGCCAGCTTTATTGAAGAAGGGTAATGGACGAGGAGTTGTTTGCTGTCAAACGGTTCCTAGTATGTTAAGGAATACATATTGAAAACTAACCTGTCCTCATTGCGGTCACATCCATCAGAAGTTAGGCGGTAGAAAACAGACAGTTAAAGAAACGAAAAATTTTCCGAAATGATATGGGCAACGACGAAATGGAAATGGTAAGACAGGTAAGGATTATTACTCAGGAGACGGAAGCATGCAGCAAAGAGGCGTGACGATTTGGTTTACCGGATTGAGTGGTGCTGGCAAAACCACCATCAGCCGTTTGGTGTTGGATAAACTGCGATCGCGCGGTTTGCGTGTGGAGCTGCTCGATGGCGATATTGTCCGGCAAAATTTAACCAAAGGATTGGGATTTAGTAAAGAAGACCGAGACGAAAATATCCGCCGCATTGGTTTTGTGGCGCACTTGTTGACCCGCAACGGCGTCATTGTTCTGGTTTCTGCTATCTCCCCCTATCGAGAAATTCGCGAAGAAGTCCGCCAGCGTATAGGAAATTTTATTGAAGTATATGTAAACGCACCGCTGCAGGTTTGCGAAAGCCGGGATGTGAAAGGTTTGTATGCCCAAGCTAGGGAAGGCAAAATTAAAAACTTTACTGGTATTGACGACCCCTACGAGCCGCCGGCCAAACCAGATGTAGAATGCCACACCGACCAAGAAAAAGTTGAAGAAAGTGCGGCAAAAGTCATCGAGCAGTTAGAATTACAAGGATATTTTTAAATGAAATTGGTTGCTAATTAGAAGCAAAGGGTATGGGGATTTCCTGCATATCGTCCCTATTTTTCTGTAGGGGAGGGTTGTTAACGGCTATTTCTATTGGAGTTGCCCCAGCGATCGCTTATTGACAATTTTCATCCGACAATCTCCCAGTCAATTGCAGCCATTGGCTTCCCCTCTGCCAACCTTGAAGTTTGAGGTTGGTTTTTTTTGGTTGACACTCTCACGAATAGAATTCGTGAGATTCTCGCTTCATCGGGTGTGCCTAGATAGATTCGCTATGCTAACCCATCCCCG